>JAUVWK010000224.1 GCA_030604165.1 Alphaproteobacteria bacterium
AGGTGGACAAATTCTCGATCAATGAAACCGAGCCCGGTTTCGCGAACGACGAGTCCGAGTATTTCGGATTTTACGTCCAGAAAGGTTTGTTCGAGGAGTACCGCCGTTTCCAATATGAGGGGCCGAAACCGGGTCACGAGATGGCGGATTTCGCGACCTATCACCAGACTCGCGGCCTGCGCTGGCCGGTGATCGGGGGCAAGGAGACGCGTTGGCGTTTCCGCGAAGGCTATGATCCCCATGTCAAGCCTGGCGAGGAGGTACGCTTTTACGGCAAGCCTGACGGCCGGGCGAACATCATTTTCGCTCCCTTTGAGCCGGCCGCGGAATCTCCCGACGCCACCTACGATCTGTGGCTATCGACCGGCCGCGTTCTGGAGCACTGGCACTCGGGTTCGATGACCCGACGGGTGCCGGAGCTTCATCGCGCCTATCCCAGCGCCAAGGTGTACATGCACCCGGACGACGCCGCGGCGCGCGGTCTCAAACGCGGTCAGGCCGCCATGATCCAGACCCGTCGCGGTGAAGTCGCGACCCGCGTGGAAACCCGCGGCCGCAACCGCCCGCCGCGCGGGCTCGTCTTCATGCCGTGGTTCGACGCCAGTCAGCTGGTCAACAAAATAACCCTGGACGCCACCGATCCGCTTTCGAAAGAGACGGATTACAAGAAATGCGCCTGTCGGGTCGTCAAGACCTGATGGCGATGACGAAGGCATGGAGCCGTGATCAAGGACCGCCCCGACAAGGACGGCGGCCAGAGCCGGCGGCAGTTCATGGCGGCCTCGGCGCGGACTGCGTGCGGGGTCGGGCTTGCCGGCCTGGCCCTCGGTATCCTGGCAAACCGCGGCGGGGCCTTGCCGGCGGTGGCCCTGCGCCCGCCGGGCGCGCGGGACGAGCCGGACTTTCTCGGGGCCTGCGTGCGCTGCGGTTTGTGCGTGCGCGACTGCCCCTACCCGACACTGGCGCTCGCGAAGTTCGGTGAGAACGTGCCTGTCGGCACACCCTTTTTCGTGGCCCGGCGCGCCGCCTGCGAGATGTGCGAGGACATCCCCTGCGTGGCTGCCTGCCCGACCGGCGCGCTCGCGCCGGAGCTGCGCAACATCGACGACGCGGACATGGGGCTCGCGGCCTTGACGGATGAAGAGACCTGCCTGAATTTTCAGGGGCTGCGTTGCGACGTTTGCGACCGCGGCGTTTTCGCTTTCAGCTTTCGTTTCGATAACCGCCTGTCAGCCGCCAATCGACACCAAGCCGGCGCCGCGGGCCAGTCGGCGCACCGCCACGCCGCATGATGGATCCACACCCCATGACACAAGACGAGAATGGCTGGAGTCGAAGGCCGGCTCGGCACATAAGGAGAAGGGCGATGATGAAACGTTCGCTCGGCATATTGCTCACGGCGATTTTCTTCTCGGTCGCCGTCGCACCGAACCTAAATGCCCAAGAGGGGCCGGTGCAGTCGCTGCGAGGAGCCACGGCGATCGACGAAACCGCCGCCGTGCCGGACGTCCGGCGCCAAGACACGCCGGACCACCGTTTTCGGCGCAGCTATCGTCAGCAACCGCCGCTGATCCCGCACAAGATGAACAAGTACCAGATAAACCTGAAGGTCAACCAATGCCTCGGCTGTCACAACTGGCCCTATAACGTAGACGCCGGTGCGCCGAAGATCAGTGAGACCCATTACATGAGCCGCGAAGGCGCGGCCCTCGACGTGGTCGCGCGCACGCGTTGGTTCTGCACCCAATGCCATGTACCGCAGGTCCGGACCCGGGCGCTGGTGCCGAATACCTTCAAATCGCCAGCCGAAATCGATTAATTTGAAAGCGTTGAGACCGTTGCTGCCCTCCGGACGCCCCCTCATGATGGATGAACGATAGCCATGAGCGATGATGCATCGAAATCCGAACCACCAAGGCGCAACGTCGTCGTGCGCGTATGGCGAATTCTGTCCCGGCCGAACGCCAAATACTCGCTCGGTAGCTTGCTCGTTCTCGGTTTCTTCCTGGGCCTCTTGTCTTGGGGCGGTTTCAACTGGGCGATCGAAGCGTCCAATACCGAGAATTTCTGCATTTCGTGTCACGAGATGGAGCAGAACGTCTATCGCGAATACAAGCGCACGGTGCACTACAACAACCGTACCGGAGTGCGCGCGACCTGCCCGGACTGCCATGTCCCGAAATCCTGGGTCCACAAGCTTGTCCGTAAGGTACAGGCGACCAACGAGCTGTTTCACCACTTGGGCGGGACGATCAACACGCGCGAAAAATACGAGGGCCGACGGCTGAAGCTGGCCGAGAGCGTGTGGAAGACCATGCGCGAGACCGATTCGCGCGAATGCCGCAACTGTCACAATTACAAATATATGGATTTTACGACCCAGGAAAAACGCGCCCGCAACCGCCATGACGACGCCATCAACGAGGGCAAGACCTGTATCGATTGCCACCAGGGAATCGCCCATGAGCTTCCGGCCGGATATCAGCCACCGCTCGAGAGCAGGGCTGAGGAGCAAGGCTAAGCGGGGCGCTTATACCAAGCAAAGGGCCCCCGCCCAAAGGCGCGGGGGCCCCATCCTGTTCACGACAACGAGCGGCGCGCGCTACATACCCATGCCGCCCATACCGCCCATACCGCCCATACCGCCCATGCCGCCCATCGCACTCATGTCGGCCATGGGCGGCGGTTTTTTGTCGGGCAACTCGGCCACCATCGCCTCGGTGGTGATCAATAGACCCGCGATCGAGGCGGCGTCCTGCAGGGCGACGCGCACGACTTTGGCCGGGTCGATGATGCCGGCGCGGAACATGTCGCAATATTTCGCCGCCTGCGCGTCGTAGCCCCGGTTGCGGTCTTTTTGCTCCAGCAGTTTTCCGACCACCAGCGAGCCGTCCGCCCCGGCGTTGTCGGCGATCAGCCGCGCCGGCGCGCGGATGGCCTTGCGGACGATAGCGATACCGCGGTCCTGGTCCGCGTTTTCGCCCGTTAGCTTGTCGAGAACCCGGCCGGCATAGAGCAGCGCGGCGCCGCCGCCGGCGACGATGCCCTCCTGCACCGCGGCCTGCGTCGCGTGCAAGGCGTCTTCCATGAGATCCTTGCGCTCCTTGACCTCGACTTCGCTGCCGCCGCCGACGCGCAATACGGCCACGCCGCCCACCAGTTTCGCCAGACGCTCTTGGTAGCGCTCCTCGTCATATTCCGAATCGGTCTCCTCCATCATCTTGCGCAACTGGTTGCAACGCCTGGTGATTTCGGACTTCTTACCGGCGCCTCCAACGATGGTGGTCTCGTCCTTGGTGATGGTGGCGCGTTTGGCCTGGCCAAGCATGTCGAGCGTGGCGTGCTCGAGCTTGACGCCCAGATCCTCGGCGATCAACTGGCCGCCGGTCAGAATGGCGATGTCCTGAAGCATGGCCGTGCGCCGTTCGCCAAAGGCCGGGGCCTTGGCGGCCACGACCTTGAGCCCGCCGCGCAGCCGGTTGACGACCAGGGTCGCCAAGGCTTCGCCCTCGACGTCCTCGGCGATGATCAAAAGGGGCCGATCGGTTTTCGCCACCAGCTCCAACACCGGAAGCAATCCTTGCATGGCGGTGATCTTGGTTTCGTAGAGCAGGATGTAGGGGTTTTCGAGGTCGGCCAGCATCTTTTCGGCGTTGGTGACAAAATAGGGTGAAATATAGCCCTTGTTGAACAGCATCCCCTCGACGATGTCGAGCTCGCTATCCAGGCTCTTCGCCTCTTCGATCGTGATCACGCCTTCCTTGCCGACGCGCTCCATGGCCTCGGAAATCATGGCCCCCACGCTCGGGTTGTTGTTGGCGGCGACCGAGCCGATCTGCGCCACCTCAGCGTGGCTGGACACTCGCTTGGCACGCTTTTGCAGCTCGGAAACCACGGCCCTGACCGCAAGGTCCACGCCCCGCTTCAGATCCATCGGGTTCATGCCAGCCGCGACCGCCATGGTGCCCTCGCGAGCGATTGCCTGCGCCAGAATTGTCGCTGTCGTGGTGCCGTCGCCGGCTTTTTCGTTGGTCTTGCTGGCCACCTCGCGCAGCATCTGGGCGCCCATGTTCTCGAACTTGTCGGCCAGCTCGATTTCCTTGGCCACGGCGACGCCGTCCTTGGTGACGCGGGGCACGCCGCCGGAGCGGTCCAGCACCACGTTGCGCCCCTTGGGCCCGAGCGTCACCTTGACCGCATTGGCCAAAATATCGACTCCGCGCATGAGACGCTCGCGCCCCTCGCTGGAGGCTTGAATCTGTTTCGCAGCCATCCGCCTTGCCCCTGTCTATTCGATTTTGCCCATGACGTCGGATTCTTTCATGATCAGCAACTCCTCGCCGTCCACCTTGACCTCGGTGCCGGACCATTTACCGAACAGAATCCGATCGCCTTTCTTAACGTCGAGCGCGTGCAACTTACCGTCGTCGCCGCGTTCGCCCGGACCGGCCGCAATCACCTTGCCTTCTTGGGGTTTCTCTTGCGCGGTGTCGGGGAGGATGATGCCCCCTGCGGTTTTTTCCTCTTGTTCCACTCGGCGAACCAGCACACGGTCGTGCAGCGGCTTAATCTTCATGCCTTGTCTCTCCCTAGGTCAGGTCGCGTCACGTTTAACGAATTCAATAAGTTTTTCTATCGGTTGGCCCGACATTAGCACTCTCCAGCATCGAGTGCTTGCGCTATTTTGAAAAGCTTCGCGCAGCCTGTCAATAAGCCCCTGCCGAGCACGGCGGCTGCACGCTAGGCGGTGTCCATTCCAGTGACATCGGTTCCGGGGCCGGCGCCGATCGAACGAATACCGCGCCCCCTCACCGCCACCCTCCCCGTCCTGGTTAAGACCGTCATCGGCGGCACCGAATCCCGACCAACCGAGCCACGGGCGAGCCGTGCGGCGTTCCGCTATTTAGAGGTATCCGCCCCATCCAAAAAGGGTATCGGCGCACCACACCTTATCGCCGGCTTTTGCGCTGTCTCTCCCTCCGTTTCATTTTCCGTCCTCGAAAGATCAATCCTCATTATTCGGCAGAATACCAAAATCGTTCGAAGTATATCTTCAGGTCTAGTTGACGTGCACTTGCGTATCATGCTGGTTCTAAAGCAAGTCAACTCAATAGCTCAACAATATGTCGAGTAAATATTTATTATCGGGAAGATCGATATTTGACAGACGGAACGACGCCACGAGCGTCGGGGGAAGAAAAAAATGGCTCATTGGATTTCTC
>JAUVWK010000087.1 GCA_030604165.1 Alphaproteobacteria bacterium
CTCGCCCATAGTGTGCGCCTGGCCGGGCGGGCGCTGAAGAAGGGCCATGTTCTGACCGCCGACGATATCGCGACCCTGCGCCGAGCTGGCATCGCCGCCGTGTCCGGGGCTCGGTTGGAGCCGAGCGACATGGCCGAGGACGAGGCCGCCGCCGCGCTCGCCACGGCGGCCCGCGGCCCGGGCTTGAGCCGCGGCAAGGCCTTCACGGGGCGCTGCAACCTGTTCGCCGAGGTCAGTGGCCTGGCGGTCGCCGATAGCGCCCGCATCGACCGCATCAATCTTCTCGACGAGGCGCTCACCATCGGCACCATCCCGACGTTCGCGGCGGTCGAACCCGGCCGGATGATCGCCACGGTCAAGGTGATCCCCTTCGCGGCGCCGCGCGCGGTGCTCGACGCCTGTGTCGCCATCGCCGCCGAGGGCAGCGAGCCGCTGCTGCGCGTCGCACCCTTTGCCGCGCGCCGTGTCGGTCTGGTGCAAACCCGCCTGCCCGGCATGAAGGAAAGCGTGCTCGATGCCACCACCGGTGCCGTGGCCACCAGGCTCAGAGGGCTCAACAGCCGGCTTGCCGGCGAGATCCGTTGCCACCATCGGGTCGAGGAGATCGGCGATGCCGTGCGGCAATTGCTCGAACGCGGCGCCCAATTGATCTTGATCGCTGGCGCCTCGGCGATCGTCGACCGGCGCGACGTGGTGCCCGCCGGGATCGTCGCCGCCGGCGGCGCGATTGACCATTTCGGCATGCCCGTGGACCCCGGCAACCTGCTGCTGCTGGCGCATCATGGCGCGGTGCCCGTGCTTGGCATGCCGGGCTGCGCGCGCTCGCCCAAGCTCAACGGGCTCGATTGGGTGCTGCGCCGCTTGCTCGCGGGTCTCCCGCTAAGCGCCGCTGACATCATGGGCATGGGCGCCGGCGGCCTGCTCATGGAAATCGGCAGCCGGCCGCTGCCGCGCGCCGCCGCCTCTCCCAAACCCGAGTACGGGCCGCGCCCGGCATCCGCGGGCCCGCCTCGGGTCGCGGCGCTGCTCCTCGCCGCCGGCCAATCGCGCCGCATGGGGCGCAAGAACAAGCTCCTGGCCGAGATCGACGGCGTTGCCATGGTGGCGCGCGCGGTCGATGCCATTTTGGCTTCGCGCGCGGCGCCCGTGATCGTCGTCACCGGCCACCAAGAGGAGCAAGTGGCTGCCGTGTTGGCCGGCCGCGCCGTGGAGATCGTCCACAACCCGGACTTCGCCGAGGGCATGAGCACCTCGCTTTGCCGCGGCCTCGAGGCCCTGCCGGCCGAGATCGACGGCGCGCTCGTCTGTCTCGGCGACATGCCGCACATCAACGCCGCCTTGATCGATCGCCTGATCGATGGCTTCGACCCTGCCGACGGACGCGCCATCGGGGTGCCGGTTCACAAGGGTAAACGCGGCAACCCGGTGCTTTGGGCGGTGCACTATTTCCCCGAGATGATGCGCGTCGCCGGCGATGTCGGCGCCCGCCACCTGATCGGCGAGCATGCCGAGGCGGTCTACGAGATCGAGAGCCCGGATCGATCCGTGACCCTCGACGTGGACACGCCCGAGGCCCTCGACGCCCTCGCCACCCACCGAGGCTGAGGAGCCAGCCATGCCTGGCGACGCCAAGACCCGCGCGGGCGAGCCGTTGTTGCTGACCCCAGGGCCGCTCAGCACCTCGCCCGAGACCAAGGCCGCCATGCTGCGCGATTGGGGCTCGCGCGATAGCGACTTTATCGCCCTCACCGCCCGCCTGCGCCGGCGTCTGACCGACCTTGTGCGGGCCAGCGGCAGCCATGTCTGCGTGCCGCTCCAGGGCAGCGGGACTTTCGCGCTCGAGGCCGCGCTCGGCAGCCTGATCCCGCGCGAAGGCAAGGCGCTGGTGCTGGTCAACGGCGCCTACGGTCGGCGGATCGCCAAAATCTGCGGCCTGCTGGGCCGGGCGCACGAGGTGTTGCAAAGCGCCGAGGATACGCCGCCCGAGGCCGCGGCCGTGGCCGCGCGCCTCGACGCCGATGCAGCGCTCAGCGACGTGGTCATGGTCCATTGCGAAACCACCAGCGGTATCCTCAATCCGCTCGAGGCAATCGCCGCCGCGACGGCCGCGCGCGGGCGCCGCCTATTGGTGGACGCCATGAGCTCCTTTGGCGGCATTCCGCTGGATGCCGGCCGCCTCGCCATCGACGGCATCATGGCCTCGGCCAACAAATGCCTCGAAGGCGTGCCCGGCGTGGGCTTTGTGATCGTGCGCGAACGTCATCTCGAGACTTGCGCCGGCAACAGTCCCTCCTTGAGCCTCGATCTCCACGCGCAATGGCGCGGCCTGGAAGATAACGGCCAATGGCGCTTCACCCCGCCCACCCAGGTGCTGGCAGCCCTCGACCAGGCACTCGATGAGCTGGACGCCGAGGGCGGTGTCGCCGGCCGCTTTGCCCGCTACTGGGAAAACTGCCGTGTTCTGGTAGACGGCATGCGCGCGCTCGGCTTCGAGACGTTGCTGGCCGACGAGCGGCAGGCCCCGATTATCGTGACCTTTTTGATGCCGGCAGACCCCAAGTTCGAGTTCCAAAGCTTCTACGACACGCTGGCGAAGCAGGGCTACATCATCTATCCGGGCAAGCTGACCGAGGCGGACAGCTTCCGCATCGGCTGCATCGGCCATCTCGACGCCGCGGCCATGCGCGGTGTGATCGCGGCCGTGCGCCACAGCCTTTCGATCCTGGACGTGCACGACCTCGCGCCCGCGCAGGGCGCTGCGGGCACCGCCGCATAAGCGTCGAGATCGGCGACATCCGCGCGGCCCAACGGACCCTCGCCGGCGCTATCGTGGCAACCCCCTACAGCCACTCCCGCACGCTCTCGGCCATTGCGGGCGCCCATGTATCCCTGAAGTTCGAAAGCTTCCAATTCACCGGCTCGTTCAAGGACCGTGGCGCGCTGGTCAAGCTGCTCAGCCTGAGCGCGGTCGAACGCAAGGCCGGTGTCATCGCCATGTCGGCCGGCAATCATGCCCAAGGCGTCGCGCATCACGCCCGCACGCTCGGCATTCCGGCGACCGTCGTGATGCCGCACGGAACCCCGTTCGTGAAAGTTCATAACACCGAGGTGCTCGGCGCGACGGTGCTGCTCGAGGGCGAAACCGTGGACGAGACCGCGGCCTTCGCCAACGCTCATGGTGAAAAGCACGGGCTCAGCTTCATCCACCCCTATGACGATGCGCGCGTGATCGCCGGCCAAGGCACGATCGGGCTGGAGATTCTGGCGGCCGACCCCGAGGTCGAAGCGCTGATCGTCCCGGTTGGCGGCGGCGGCCTCATCGCCGGCATCGCGCTCGCGGCCAAAAGTATCAAGCCGGAGATTGAGATCTACGGGGTTCAGGCACGACTATTTCCGGCCATGCGCCGGGCGCTCCATGGCGACCAGACCGCCGAGGGCGGAGATAGCAATCCCGGCGGCGGACAAACCTTCGCCGACGGCATCGCGGTCAAGACCCCGGGCACGCTGACCCTGCCGCTTGTCGAACGCCTGGTCGAAGACATTCTCCTGGTCGGCGAGGAACAGCTCGAGCGCGCCGTGGTCATGCTGCTCGAAATCGAAAAGACCGTGGTCGAAGGCGCCGGCGCCGCGAGCCTGGCGGCCTTGCTCGAGGCCCCGGAACGCTTCGCGGGACGGCGCGTCGGCTTGGTCCTGAGCGGCGGCAATATCGATCCGCGCATTCTCTCGTCGGTTATCTTGCGCGGTCTGGTGCGCGCCGGCCGCCTCGTACGCTTGCGCATTTCGATCCCCGATCGGCCGGGCGTCCTGGCGCGGGTCGCGCAAGTGATCGCCGACACGGCCGCCAATATCCTCGAGGTCCATCACGAGCGCGCTTTTACGGAGTTGTCGGTACGCTCGGCCGGCCTCGTCGTCGTGCTCGAGACCCGTGGCGAGGCCCACGTCGCGGAGGTGGTCTCGCGCCTCGAGCAGGCCGACTACCAGGTCGAGATCGTGGCCACGCATCAGTCCGGCGCGTCGCAATAGGGTATTTTCCGTTCGCCTGGGATCGCGCCGTCCCGCTACAATCCGGACACCACCCGAGCAAGACCAGCGAGGCGGCGCGATGGCCAACAAGCAGTACGTCAAGAAACGCGAGATCGTGGCGACGGTGCATTTTTCCGACGGCTCGGTGGTCGAAGGGAAGCTCTTCATCGAGTTCGGCACCCGCGTCCTGGACCTACTCAATGACGCGCATACCTTCATACCGATCCTCGCGGAGGATGGCTCAATACAGCTCTTGAACAAGTTCGAGGTCGTGCGCGTGGTCCCGCACGAGCAGAAGTAGAAAAAGCTGTCGACATAGGCCAACTCTTTCAAAGCGTGAAAAAATTTGTCATCCGAATTGATCTAAATCAATTACGGCGCGAACGGTTGGGACTAGTGTCTGCCTTGGCTAGCGGGTGGTGTAACTCGAGCCGGATCAGTACAGGACCCATCGCGACACCCTCCTTCCCTGCGCTGAACCTTCACCCCCTCGCGACCTGGACCCCGACCCGGGTGCCCACCCGCAAGCTAACCTAACGAAGCAGGCCGACCGAGCCGCCGCGATTTCGTCGCGGCGATTTTTTTTGCTCCGATCGCCTGGATCGGCGCGCCGTTGTTCGCCGCCAAAGCCACCGCTATGATGCGCCGCGCCGAGCTCGAGCGCGCTTTTTACCGCTCCTTGGTACTAGAACGGGCAATGAGGGGGAACGCCGCCATGGCGAACGAGACAGCGAAGAGCCGCAAGGTCGCCTTTTTGGGCCTGGGTGTCATGGGCTATCCGATGGCGGGTCATCTCGCCAAGGCGGGCCACGAGGTCACGGTCTACAATCGTACCCAATCCAAGGCCAGCAACTGGGTCAAGGATCATGGCAGCCGCGCCGCGCCGACCCCCGCCGAGGCCGCTAACGAGGCGGAGATCGTCTTCGCCTGCGTCGGCGCCGACAAGGATATCCGCGCCGTGGTCTATGGCGGCGATGGCGCGCTTGCCGGCATGCGCGACGGCGCGATCTTCGTCGACCACACCACCGCCTCCGCGGTGATCGCGGGCGAGCTCGACGAAGCCGCGCGCGCCAAGGGGCTGGGGTTTTTGGATGCGCCGGTCTCCGGCGGCCAGACGGGGGCCGAAAACGGCGCCCTCACCGTCATGGTCGGCGGCGACGCCGCGGCCTTCGAGGCGGCGGAGCCGGTGATGGATTGTTACGCCCGCAATGTCACCCACATGGGCGAGGCCGGCACCGGCCAGCTCACCAAGATGGTCAATCAGATCTGCATCGCCGGCGTCGTGCAGGGCCTCGCGGAGGCGCTCAACTTCGCCCAGCGCGCCGGGCTCGACGGCGAGCGCGTGCTCGACGTCATCTCAAAGGGCGCCGCGCAGTCCTGGCAAATGGACAACCGTGGCAAGACCATGCTGCGGGGCGAGTTCGAATTCGGGTTCGCCGCCGATTGGATGCGCAAGGACCTCGGCATGTGCATCGAAGAGGCGCGAAAAAACGGTGCCCTGTTGCCGCTGAGCGCGCTCGTGGATCAGTTCTACGCCCGCATCCAACGCCGCGGCGGCAACCGCTGGGATACTTCGAGCCTGATCCACCTGCTGCAAAATATCTGAGCCCGGCCGCGCGCCCTTCAATCCGAAGCCTGCAATCTAGAGCAGGCCGCGCGCCGCCAAATTGCGCATCAGCGCGCCGATGCCGAAGCGCCACGGCGGCGCTTTGTCGGTGTGGTTGACGCGGTTGACCAGGGTGCCCAGCATCGCACTGGCTATGCTCACCACATCGCCCACCTTGTGAGTGAACCCCTGGCCTGGCTCGTCGCGGTCCTCGACCGGCGCGAACATGGTGCCCGTGAACAGCGCCAAGCCGTCCGGATATTGGTGATTCGCACCCATGGTCTGGGCCACGAGGTCGGCGGGGTCGCGGCTGATTTCGCGCATCGAGCTGCGCCCCTCGAGGACGAAACCGTCATCGCCCTGCACCGTGAGCGCGAGTTCCGCGCCCCGCACGTCGTCGAGATCGTAGCTCTCGTCGAACAGACGGATGAACGGCCCCAAGGCGCAGGACGCGTTGTTGTCCTTGGCCTTGCCCAGCAAGAGCGCGCTGCGCCCTTCGAAATCCCGCAAATTGACGTCGTTGCCGAGCGTCGCGCCGACAATGCGCCCGGCACTGTTGACGACAAGCACGACTTCGGGCTCGGGGTTGTTCCAGCTCGAGCGGGGATGGATGCCGACCTCGCCGCCGACGCCAATGGCCGACAGCACCGGCGCCTTGGTAAAGACCTCGGCGTCCGGTCCGATGCCGACCTCGAGATATTGCGACCATTGGCCCTGCTCCACGAGCACCGCCTTGAGGCGATTAGCGGTATCGGAGCCGGGCACGACCTGGCTTAGGTCGGTGCCGATACGCTCGCTCAATTCGCGCCGAATCGACGCGGCCTTCGCCACGTCGCCCCGCGCTTGCTCCTCGATCACGCGCTCCATGAGGCTCGACATGAAGGTCACGCCGCCGGCCTTGATCACCTGTAGGTCCGTCGGCGCCAGGAAGAATGGCTGATCCGGGTCTTGATCGTCCGCGACGCTGTTGGCAAGCAGTTGCTCCACGGCGCCGATCCGGGGTCCGTCGGCGGCGCGGGCGCATGCCGCCGGGTCGTCCGCCTCCAGCAACTCGGCGCAGGTCGGTGCAGTCGCCGAAATGTCGTAGGCGCCATACGTCTTGTTCACCTCGCGCAGCACCACCAGGCTCGGCCCGGCGAAATCGCCCGGCAGCCAGGCCCGTCCCACCAGGGTGCCGGACAGGCCGTCCTCGGGCAGGCATTGCGCGGCGTTCAGCGAGAACTTCATCGCCTCTCTCCCGGCGCACCGGCGCCGGCGCTACTGAACTTTACCGGTCTCCGCGTTGAACAGGTGGCACTTGCCGGGATCGAGCCCCAAGCGAATCACTTGGCCGAGCTGGTATCGGGGCTGGCCCGGCGCCTGCACCTTGAGAATTCTTTCGCCGATATTGACGTCCACGATGGTGAACGCGCCGAGCGGCTCGACCTCGTAGACATTGGCCTCGATCTGGCCCTGCCCGCCCGCCGCGTCGTGAAGGACGATGTCTTCCGGCCTGAACGCGACCGACGCCGCGACGACGCCGTTGCCGCTCGCGCCGGGGAATCCCATCGAGAAATCGAACTCGCGACAGTCGAAACGCCCTTGCGACGGATCGAAGGACCCGTCGATGAAATTCATCGGCGGCGAACCGATTAACTCGGCGACATAACGGCTGCTGGGGTGATTGTAGATCTGGTCCGGCGTGCCGATCTGCCGGATGCCGCCGGCTTCGAAAATGGCCATGCGGTCAGCCACCGCCATGGCCTCTTCCTGATCGTGCGTCACATAAACCAGCGTATGCTTCATCTCGCGTTGCAGCCGCTTGAGCTCGACCCGCATCTCCTCGCGCAGGCGCGCGTCCAACGCCGCGATCGGCTCGTCCATCAGGAACGCCGCGGGCTCGCGCACCAGCGCCCGGCCGACGGCGACGCGCTGGCGCTCCCCCCCGCTGAGGTGGGCCGGCAGTTTGTTGAGCAACGCCTCGATATGCAGGGTCTCGGCCACGGCCTGGACCCGAGCCTGGACCTCGGCCTTGTCGAGCTTTCGCTCGACCAGCGGAAAAGCGAGGTTCTGGCCCGCCGTCATGTGCGGGAACAGCGCCAGGTTCTGAAACACCATGGCGAGATTGCGGTCCTTGGGCGATGCCTCGCTCACCAGTTTGTCGCCGATCAGAATGTCGCCGCTGTCCGGCGCCACCAAACCCAGCAGCAGCCTCAGGATGGTCGTCTTGCCGCAGCTGGGGGGGCCGAAGATGCAGAAAAACTCGTTGTCCTCGATCACCAGGTTGATGTCCTGCACGGCAATCGTCTTGCCGTACGCCTTGTTCACCCCGCGCAGTTCGAGCTTGGCCATGCGCCTACTCCACCCCCAGGGCGCGGCCCGAGTCCGCGTCGAACAGGTGGCACTTGCCCTTGGGCAAGGCGACCTTGACCTTGGCGCCGAACTCGATGGGGTACTGTTTTTCCTTGGATACCTTGACCTTCCTGTCGCCGGCGGACAGGTGGATGATCGTGCGAGGGCCGATCGGCTCGACGAAACTGACGGTCATGGCAAGGCCGGCCCCGCCATATTCCGGCGGCGCGATATCCAGATCCTCGGGCCGCGCCCCGAACAGCAGGCCCGCCTCGCGCGCGCCCTTGCAGCGCCGCAGCAGATCGTCATCGTCCACCACGACCACGCCAGCGTCATCGAAATCGAGCGAGGTCGCACCGTTACCCTCGCTCAGCCGGCAGGGCACCAGATTCATGCTGGGGCTGCCCATGAAATTGGCGACGAAAGTGTTGCACGGCTGGTTATAGACCTCGATCGGGCTGCCATATTGCTGCAAGACGCCGAGATCCATCACCGCGATGCGGTCCGCCAGGCTCATGGCCTCGATTTGATCGTGCGTGACATACACCATGGTCTGCTGAAACTGGTGCTGCAGATGCTTCAGCTCGGTCCGCATGAAGGCCCGGAAGGCGGCGTCGAGATTGCTGAGCGGCTCGTCGAGCAGGAAGATCGCGGGCTCCGTGATCGCCGAGCGCCCGATCGCGACCTTTTGCATCTCGTTCACGCTGAGCTTCGCCGTCAGCCAATCCAGGCGGTCTTCGAGGCGCATCAAGGCCGCCATCTCCTTTACGCGGCGATCGGACTCGGCCCGTTTGACGCCGCGCACGCGCAAACCGAAGGCGAGGTTTTGCTCCACCGTCATGTGCGTGAAAATGGCGTAGTTCTGGAAGACGAAGCCGACGTCGCGCTTGTTCGGCGCCATGGCCTTGACGTCGCGGCCGTCGAACAGGATCTGACCGCCGCTCGGCGCCTCGATACCCGCGATCATGTTCATGGTCGTGGTCTTGCCGCAGCCCGACGGCCCCAGCAGCGCGACGAACTCCTTGTCCTTGATCTCCAGGTCGAATTCCTTGACCGCGACCAGGCTGCCGAACTTCTTGGTCAATTTGACCAGCTCGATCGATGCCATGGCTCAAGCCTGCGCTTTCTTCTGCGCCGCCTGCATGCGGTTGAGCCCGACGACCGCGAACAGGCTGAGCGCAACCAAGATAAACAAGCCCACCGCGGCGACATAAGCCCAGTCGAGGTCGGCGAAGGTCAGCTTATAGATGTAGACGGAAATCGATTCCGTCGCGACGCCGGGGCCGCCTCTGGTCATGACGTAAAGGATGTCGAAAATCTTGAAGCATTCCACGGTGCGGATCACGATCGCGATGATCATCACCGTCTTCATGCGCGGCAGCACGATGCGCCAGAAGCGTTGCCAGGAATTCGCCCCCAACAGCATCGC
>JAUVWK010000015.1 GCA_030604165.1 Alphaproteobacteria bacterium
AGCGAGCACCTCTACCGAGAACTGGTCGAGCTGGCTCCGGATCTCATCTGGGTCCATTGCGACGGCACGATCACTTACATCAATCCCGCCGGCGCGCGTCTATTGGGCGCCGAAAGCCCCTACGCGATCGTCGGAAAATCGGCACAAGATTTCATCCATCCGGATTGCTGGGACGTGGTCCGATCACGCATGAAGCGCGTCACGGTCGACCGGCTGCCGCAGCCGCCGCTGGAAATGAAGTTCATCCGCCTCGATGGCGAGGTCATCGAGGTGGAATCGCTCGGCACGCCCTTCACCCACGAGGGAAGAGCCGCGGTTCGCGGTGTAGTGCGGGACATTACCGAGCGCAAACGCGCGCAGGAGCTCTTGTCCGAGCCGAAAGGGCGACGCAAGAAATTGCAGGAGGAGCTGATTGAGGCCGGGGAAAACCTGTTTTCAGACACCGACATGCTGGAACTCGTTTTGAGCTTGGCGCAGCCGCGCGGCAACACGCGGCCGCTGGCCGATCGACTCATCGAGCGCTATGGCAGCTTCGCGGAGGTCATCAACGCCGATTCCGAGCGGCTGCCGGATGTGCGGGGTGTGGGCGAGCCAGTGGTCGCGGCCGTAAAAATCGTCCACGGCGCGGCGGTTCGCCTTGTGCGCAGCCGCATTCTCAACCGCCCAATCGTTGGTTCCTCGCAGCAACTACTGGATTACATCCGCGCCAACATGTCGCTAAACGGCAAGGAGGAGCTGCGCGTTTTGTTTCTGGACCGCAAGAACACCGTCATCGCCGACGAAGCCCACCAGCAGGGGACCATTAATCACGTCTCGCTTTACCCGCGCGAGATCGTCAAACGGGCCTTGCAGCTCAACGCCTCTGCACTAATTATTGCTCACAATCACCCGAGTGGCGATCCGACACCCTCCAATTCTGATGTCGACATGACCAGGAAGCTGGTAGAGGCTACGCGGCAGCTCGATATCGAGGTCCACGATCATATTATCGTGGGCAAAGGGGCCCATGTTAGTTTAAGAAACACAGGGCTGATCTGAGTCGGTGCACAGCGAACCGGTGCCGCGTTTCATAGGGAGTGACAGTCGGTGAAAAAAAGGGCCAAGGCCGTCGATGCGTATGTCGGCAGTAGGATGCGAGTGCGTCGGTCTCTGCTCGGCGTCAGCCAGGAGCAGCTCGGCCAAGCCCTCGGCGTGAGCTTTCAGCAGGTCCAAAAATATGAACGGGGGACGAATCGAGTCAGTGCGAGCCGCCTCTATCGACTCGCCAAGTTCCTCGACGTTCCGGTGTCGTTTTTCTTCGACGGCATATCGGAAACCGCAGCGGAAGGTTCCTTCGCGCTCCAGGAGGCCCCGGTCGAGCGCTACGAGACCGAGCCGTATGTCAGGCGCGAAACCCTCGAATTGGTCAGAGCGTATTACAAGATCCGCAATTCCGACGTGCGCCATCAGATTCGCCGCCTGTGCTCGACGCTCGGCGGCAAGCGCGGCCAAGAGAAAGACGGCGGCGAAGGCGAATAACAGGGTCGATCGGGATGGGGCGGCCCGCCCCCTAGTGCTCGGAATAATGTTGCTCTCGAGACCCGCAATAGCGCATGCGCGGATGAGTCGTCTGCGCTAATCTCTTGTGGCGAGAGCATGGAGTAAGACCATGCGGCTATGGGCCGTCCTAGTCGGTATCGGCGGGGCTGCGTTTGTCGCCAGGTCCGTCGTGAGCGGCATCGGCGAACATGCGCAAGCTTATGGTTGGGTCGCCGTCGCCGGCGCTATCATCCTCGCCATCGGTTGGTTTTGGCTGCGCCGGCGTCGCCAATAGTGCGTTGTCCAATCATGCGGCCTGGTCACGTCGTTCAGCCGCGGTTCATGTTCGCTCCGCTAAGGTTTGTTTGTTGAACCCGAGGGAACGATCATGCGGTTGGGGCGTTATCTTATTCTTGCGGCAGCCATTGCGGCGCTCGGTCTCGTCGTATCGTCCGAGAGCCGGGCCGGCAGCAAATTCCATTTCGGTTACAGCCATCACGACTCGACCAGCTCGTATGGCGGCTTTGGCCTGCGACACGGAGATGGCCATCGCTCCTTCAAGCATCGTTATGGCCACGCTCCCGGCCACGGATACGGCCGCAAATTCCGACACGGGCGGCATTACGGCCACCGACGCATGCATTTGTTTGGTCTCTACCTTTTTGGCCATGGCCAGCGCCACGACGGCTACGCGCGGAGAGATCATGCGGCGCGCCGTTACAAGGAACCTAGAGCCGCTCCGCGCCGGCGAGCCGCCGCCGCGAGCCCGGCACCCTATTGCCGGGAATACACCAAAACGGTGATTGTCGGCGGCGTGGAGCAAACGGCTTACGGCACCGCTTGTTGGCAAAGCGACGGCAGCTGGAAACTCGTCAACTGAAGTGGCGCAGATGGCGCGCGCCGCCACGGCCGCCGCTCCGAACGCCACTCCGAACGCCACATAACGCTCGCCGATCCGGCGGTCTGCCGGCGCCAGGGCGAGGCGTCTAAGCTTCGGTCCGAGATACGCGACGGGCTGTCATACCGATGTATGACGGCCCGTCGCGCGCCAATATCGGGGCATCTCGAATTCATCGCCGTCGTGCCGGAGCCACATGCCGGCATCGGACCGTTCCGGATGGCTCGAGAACCGGGTTTCGGTCGAGCCAAAGCTTGCAACGGGCGGGCCGGGACTGGACATTCGCCCGTGGTCGACGAAATAACAGGGGGGAAGGGGGAGGCATGGAAAAACCGATCATCGCCGCACGCAAACCCGTGCGGGTTGAGCTCAGCAAGGGCGAGACGTACCAGTGGTGCCGCTGTGGAGGATCGCAAAATCAACCGTTTTGCGACGGCTCGCACCGGGGCACATCGTTCACGCCGCTGGCGTTCTCGGTCGAGGAGGAAGGCGAGTCCTGGCTCTGTCGCTGCAAATATACGGGCAACGCGCCCTATTGCGATGGCAGCCACGCCCGTCTTTCGGAGGAGGGAGCGGACGCCGAGCCGCCGCCACAGCGGACGGATCGCCCGCCCACGCCCCAAAATACGGCCGAGGAGCCGACGCTGGAATTCATTCACGCGCTCGCCCGGGGCGGCCTCGAGGCGTTCGGCCGACACGGCCCCATGGCGGCGATGGGCGTGCCCCGCGCCGCGCTGCCGCACTGGGACGAGATTCAGATCCTGACGGCCCAATTCGCGCACAAACCCTTGCACGAAGACGAGGCGGTCGGCACGGACCTGGTCATCGGCGCCAACGCCCGGAAGCCGCTCAGGCTGAAGATCCCGATCTTCGTCTCGGATATGAGCTTCGGCGCGCTCTCGGAAGAAGCCAAGATCGCCTTGGCCAGCGGCGCCGAGCTGGCGGGCACCGGCATCTGTTCCGGCGAAGGCGGCATGTTGCCCGAAGAGCAGGCGGCGAACAGCCGTTATTTCTACGAGCTCGCCTCGGCCAAGTTCGGCTACGCGGACGAGCTCATGACCCGCGTCCAGGCGTTTCATTTCAAGGGCGGCCAAGGCGCCAAGACCGGCACCGGCGGCCATCTGCCCGCCGCCAAGGTGACCGGCAAGATCGCGCAGGTGCGCGGCCTGCCGGAGAACACCGCGGCCGTTTCGCCGCCGCGGTTTGCGGACCTGGACAGCGCCGACGACTTCCGACGATTTTCGGATCTGGTGCGCGACCTGGCGGGCGGCATCCCGATCGGCATGAAACTGTCGGCGAATCACATCGAGGACGATCTCGACTTCGCCCTCGATGCCGGCGTGGATTACATCATCCTCGACGGTCGCGGCGGTGGCACCGGCGCGGCACCGCTGATCTTTCGCGACAACATATCCGTGCCGACCATTCCGGCCCTGGCCCGGGCCCGGCGGCATCTGGACCGGCGCGAACGGTCGGATATCACCCTGATCATCACCGGCGGCCTGCGCACGCCGGCCGACTTCGTCAAGGCGCTTTGCCTGGGCGCCGACGGCGTTGCCATCGCCAACTCGGCGATGCAGGCGATCGGCTGCGTCGGGGCACGGATGTGCGACACCAACGAGTGTCCGGCGGGCATCGCCACACAAAAGCCGGCGCTCCGGCAAAGGCTGAACGTCGACAGCTCGGCGGCCCGGCTCGCGCGCTTTCTCGAGGCCTCGACCGATTTGATGCGGGTGTTGGCGCGAGCCTGCGGGCACCGTCATCTGAACCAATTCGGTCAAGCCGACATCACCACATGGCGGCGCGAAATGGCGGACTTGACGGGCATTCGCTTTGCCGGGACTTCTGCGGCCGAGTGACGCGGCGGGCCCGAAATTGACCCATATCAAGGATTGACATGGCCGACAGCCACTATCATTCCAGGGTAGGAGTTGGAGAATCTGTATGATTGAGTGCAGCGATAGTGGGGCCTGTAAATCGGCCGTGACCAGAGCCTACCGAGAGCTCATGCAACGCGGCTATCGAGACCAGGAGGCCTTTAAATCGGCGGTCACGGTTTATCGCTGCCGGCATCCCGACGCGTCTGCGAAGGATGTGCCCTATGTCGTCGCCGAGTGGATTTGCGAAGAGCTCGGCCAATAACCGTCTAACCGTCAGCGCCGCATCGATCTCGTACTCCCGGCCCACCCGGCGGCCGGATCGCCGCTCGACGCCGATGCGCAGGCCCGTTGGAGCCTTTGAGCCCAGGGCCGCATCCCCTATCATCGGCAGGCAGACGACCAGGGGCTCTCAATCAGCACAGGGAGAAAACAGCAATGAGCAACGAAAATGGCAAGCCATTGGCGGACCGCGTGGCCATCGTTACGGGCGGTAGTCGCGGCATCGGTGCGGCGATCGCGGAGCGGCTCGCGAGCGGTGGCGCGACCGTGGTTCTGACCTACAAGAGCGCGTCCGACCAGGCGGCCGCGGTCTTGGGAAAGATCGAGGCGGCGGGCGGCTCGGCGGTTGCCAAGCAACTCGATGTCGGCGATCTCGAGGCCGGCCGGCAAGTCGTCGCGGCGGTCGCCAAAGAGCTCGGCAAGATCGACGTGCTCGTGAACAGTGCCGGGGTGCTCGACGCCGGCGAGGTTGCCGACGTCACCGTGGCGCAATTCGACAACACCATGAACGTCAATGTTCGCGGGATTTATTTCCTGACCCAGGCGGCGCTTGCGCACATGCCGAACGGCGGCCGGGTGATCCACATCGGCAGCATCTTCGGCGAATCCGTGCCCTATCCGGGCATCGGGCTCTACAGCATCTCCAAGTTCGCCGTGGCCGGCATGACCCGCACCATGGCCCGCGACCTGGGGCCGAAGGGCATTACCGTCAATTGCATTCAGCCGGGCCCGATCGACACCGAAATGAACCCGGCCGACGGCGATCTTGCCCAGTTGATGACGCCGCGCTCGCCCATCGGCCGTTATGGCCGGCCCGAGGAAATCGCCGAACTGGTCGCCTACCTCGCCGGCCCCAACACGGACAACACCACCGGCGGTATCTTCAACGTGGACGGCGCCTGGAACGCCTGACACCGCCACGATAGGAGCGATCGGGCCTCGCCGCTCAAGCGCAATAACACTCGCCCAGTCGAGGAGCTCAACCGAGGAAATTGCCACGCAAGATGCGAACGCAAGTCCCGTGTCGCCTTCAACAGTTGCCTGTGCTACCGTTTTTCGGCAGCTGGAGGCGCTATTCGAAAAATCTCGGGACGTAAGTCAGTAACACACCGGGGAGATCGGCGACGCCGTGTCGCCGACACCGAATAACTGGGAGATGCGGTATGTTTCATGTACCCAAAAAGGCTCTCTACAAGACCATCAGCCGACGCAAGTTTCTGGAGCTTGGCGGCGGCGTGGCGACGGTGCTCGGCGCCGGTTCGCTTGCCGTCGGTTTGAACTCCGTCATCGTGCGCCGCCCGGTCTATGCGTCGTCCTCGGACGACGCCAAGTGGCGCCAATATGAGGGCTCGAAGCTGGTGTTCATGTCCGAGAACACGCCGCCCTCCTTCGCCATTCGCGACAACATCAAGTCTTTCTACGACCTTACGGGCATCGAGGTCGATATCCTGACCGACGGTCTGCCGACGGTGCAGCAAAAGGTCGGTATCGATCTCAGAAGCGGCCGGGCCGACTACCAATTGAACTATGTGCAGGACAAGCCGATCGGCTCGCCGTTCGCGGACTTCTATGCCGACCTAAACGAGTTCTCGAAGGACGATACGCTGCCGCTCGACGCGCAGGGCTATGGCGACGAGGTCTGGTTCGAGAACTTCCTCGATGCCTGCGGCGTCTATTACGATCGTGGCCCGATCCGCGCCTTCCCATACGACTGCGCGGTATCGTGCACGTTCTATCGTCAGGATCTGTTCGAGAAGCTGACCAAGGACTTCGAAGCCGATTACGGCTATCGCCTGGAGTTCACCGACGACACGACCTACAAGAACATGGTCGACTTCGCGGCGTTCTTCAAAAAGATGCACGAACGGGATTCGTCGATCCCCTACGGCTACGCGCAACATCACGGCTCGTTCGGCTGGACCACCCAGCTCGACATCCAGCGCCACATGTATGCGCAAAACCAGTGGCTCGACTTCGCGGTCGACGACACGCTGGGCTCCAAGAACCCGGGTCCGACGAATTGGGGCGACGCGCAGTCGATCAAGGCGATGGAGGGCTACCAGGCTCTCGCGGATGTGTCCCATCCGGACAACCTGACCAACGGCACGCTGGAGCTGAACACCGTCTACGCCGCCGGCGGCGTGGCGATGCAGATCCAGTATCACGAATTCGCGGCCTCGGTCGAAGACGCGGAGCAATCGGTCGCGGCCGGCGGCAAGACGGCCTATGCGATGGGCCCGAAGGGCGAGGTGTCCTGGAACAGCGGCGGTGGCGACAACGTGGTCAACGCGACGAACTGCGGCATCGGCGGCATCGGTATCAACGCCGGCGCCTCGATGGATCTGCAGCGCGCCGCGTTCATCTTCGCGAGCTGGGCCTGCAGCCACGATACGCAGCTGATGGTGCTGAAAGGCGTCGGCGGCACGCCGACCCGCAAGTCGGTGCTCGAGGTGCCGGACGTCGTCAAGGCGCGCCAGCGCCCGACCACCATGCCCAACGCGCTCACCTTCGAGGCGGTGTACGACAAGGGCATTCGGTCGCCGAACATGGTGCTCGGTCCGAAGATTCCGAAGGCGAACGAGTATCACGAGATCGTTCGTGTCGGCACGCAGCAGTGCATCTCGGGCGAGCTCTCGGCGCAAGAAGCGTGCGAGTCCATCCGCGACGAACTCAACGCCATTCACGACGTCTGAGGAAGCGGTCCGATCACGGGTCCCGGTACCATTTCGGCATCGGGACCCGTTGGTCCTGGCGGCGGCGCGGCATTCGAGCGCTCTCCGCGCAATGGCAAAGTTATCTCCTTGGTATGAGTACTAGGCGGGCGTATGGCGGCCGATATCGCGCACACACCTGACGAGGCGAGAAGGGACATTGCGCGCGGCGCGCGTACCATTGATTACACGCCGAACGCGTTCAATCATCAGCCCGCCCGGTACTATCTGTTGTGGCTCATGCTGCCCGCGATCATCGTGCTTGCGGGGATTTCTCTCTACCCGTTCTTTTGGCTCATCTACATGTCGCTGCACGAGGTGCAGCTCGCGCCGGGCAAGTCCGATATTTGGGTCGGAGTCGACAATTTTTTGCGCCTATTTTCCGACAAGAAATTCGCCAGCGGATGGCTGACGCTGTTCAAATACAGCGCGCTTTGCCTCTCGATCGAGGTGGGGCTCGGTGTCCTCGTCGCCGTAATTCTCAACAATTCGCGTCTCGAGAAAGTCCTGGTCACCATCTTTTTGATGCCGATGATGATGGCGCCGATGGTGGCGGGCTTCCTCTACATGTTTCTCTATAACGGCACCTTCGGCTGGTATTTCTGGCTGCTACGCAGCGTTGGCGTGCTCGAAGGCGGCACCATCCTCGGCGACCGGGGTTGGGCCATGTTCGCGGTCGTCGCGACGGACGTGTGGCAGTGGACGCCGCTCATCGCGCTCATCACGTTGGCAGGCCTCAAACGCGTGCCGCAGGACCAGTTGGAAGCGCATATGGTCGATGGCGCGGGCGAGATTCGAAATTTCATCAGCGTGACGCTACCCAATCTCTATCCCTTCCTGCTGATCGCGATCCTGCTGCGCTTCATGGACAACTTCCGCTTCATCGACACCATTCTGATCATGACGGGCGGGGGCCCCGCCAACGCCACGAAGATCCTGCCCACCTATCTGTTCGACGTGTCGTTCAAGTTTTTCGAACTGGGGCGCGGCGCGGCGATCGCGTTCACGCTCTTGTTGCTGACGATTCTCCTCGGGCTGGTGCTCACCAAGGTCTTCGAGGATCCGGCCCGCAAGCTGAAGACGGGCGGCGGGGGGTAGGGCGATGGCGTCTCGCGAGATCGTTCGCTACCGCTCGCCGACCCGCGGCGCGGTCCAGGCGGTCACGGTCATCTTCCTTATCGTCTTCTTGATTTGGACCGTGCTACCGCTCCTGATCATGCTGGTTTCCTCGTTCAAGGAGCTGCTGGACGCGTTCCAGCTCCCGGCCGTCGGCGACTGGGGCGACGTCGGCGTGATGTTCGACTTCAAGCCGACCGGCAGGCACTATGTCGAGCTCTTCACCGAGAAGCACTTCGCGACGTACTTGCGTAACAGCCTGATCGCCTCCTTTGGTTCCGCGGCCGTCTCGGTCTCACTCGGCGCCATGGCGGCGTATGCGATTTCGCGCGCCCAATTTCGCGGCAAGCGCGATCTTCTTTTCTGGATCATCTCGACACGCATGGCGCCCGTCGTGGCGGTCATGGTGCCGCTCTACGTCATTTTCCGCTCTTCCGGCCTGGTCGGCACGCTGCCTGGACTGATCCTCGCCTACACCACCTTTAACCTGCCCTTCGCGATCTGGATCCTGAAGGGCTTCTTCGACAACGTGCCCTACGCGATCGAGGAAGCCGCGCAGTGCGACGGCTGCAACCGCTGGCAGGCTTTTCGGCTTATCCTGCCGCTCGTGGCGCCGGGCATCGGCGCGTTCATCGTGCTGTGCGTCCTGTTCGGCTGGAACGACTTTCTGTTCGCTTCGATCATCGGCTCGGGCGGGGCGAAGACGCTGCCGGTCGCGACGGCTGAACTCGTGCAGCCGGTCAAGATTCAGTGGGGCAGCATCATGGCGGCGGGCGTGGTGACGACGGTGCCCATGATGTTTCTCGGTCTTTTGATCCGGCGCTATCTGGTGGCGGGCCTGACCATGGGCGCGGTACGCGAGTAGCGGGAGCGGCGGCATGGCGGAACGTATGGGGGGAACGGTCTGATGGCTGCGGTCACCATCAAGGACGTGTGGAAGTATTACGGCAAGACGCTTGCCGTGAAGGAGCTCAACCTCGAGATCAAGAAAAACGAGTTCATGTGTCTGCTCGGGCCATCGGGCTGCGGCAAGTCGACGACGCTCAGGATGCTCGCGGGCCTCGAGTTCATCTCGTCCGGCGATATCCACTTCGACGATGTGCGCGTCAACGATCTGCCGCCAAGGGAGCGCGATATCGCCATGGTGTTCGAGAACTACGCGCTCTATCCGCACAAGACCGTGTTCGAGAACTTGGCCAACCCGCTCAAGCTTCGCAAAATGTCAAGGAGCGAGATTGTGGAGCGAGTCCGCAGGGCGGCGGAGATGTTGGAAATCAGCGAGTTGCTCAATCGCAAGCCGGGCGAGTTAAGCGGCGGCCAGAAACAGCGCACCGCGATCGGTCGCGCCATCGTGCGCGAGCCCAAGGTCTTTCTGTTCGACGAGCCGATCGCGCATCTCGACGCCAAACTGCGCTCGCATATGCGCGGCGAGCTGAAACACCTGCAGAGGCGGCTCGAGACGACGACAGTCTACGTGACTCACGATCAGCTCGAAGGGATGTCGATGGCGGACCGTATCGCCGTCATGCACGAGGGCGTCCTGCAGCAGCTCGGCACGCCGTCGGAAATTTACAATCACCCGGCCAACGAGTTCGTCGCCGGTTTTGTCGGCGAGCCGCCCATGAACTTTCTGGATGTCAGGCTCGAGCGGTCCAACGAGGGGCTCTCGGTGGTGCATCCGGCGTTTCAGCTGACGTTGACGGATGCGCAAAGACATTTGCTGGAAAACGGAAACGCCGAGTCCGACACGCGTATCGGCATTCGGCCGGACAATCTGCTGATCGAGTCCGGTGACGGCGGTTCTCTCGATATCGCGGGGTCGATTTTCGTGACCGAGCCGCTCGGCGGCGACATGCTGATCGAGGCCAATCTCGACGCGGAGACTCGGGTGATGGTCAAGACAAAGATCAGAGAGATGGGCGGGCCTGGCGATCCGTGTCGGATCGGGTTCGATATTGAAAAACTGCACGTATTCAACAAGGAAACGGGCGTGGCCTATTTTTGAGCGGTTTTCGTTCAAGCTTGGGCAGCCTCAGTCCTTCGCCGCCCGTTCCACCAGCAGGCGGAAACGGAACGGCGAATCGACACCGCCCGCGACCACCTCGTTCTCGCCGAAGCCGAGCGGCGCCATCGCCTCCCCCTCCAAACGCGTCACCGGCTCGCCATTGACGAGCGTCCCGAGGTGGCTGCCGAGATCGTGTACCATGAGAAACCCGCCGATATTCTCGATCGCGAAATGCTCTGGCGACATCCGATCGGACGCTTGCGCCATCAACGACAGCCCCGTCGGTTTGGCGGTCGTCGATTTAACGGGTGTGGCCCGCCGTCCCACGCGATAAGGAAGTTTGGAAACCACCACGCCGTTGCCGCCGATCTGCTCCCGCATCAACTGGCTGTCGGGCAACAGTCGGATGCTCCCGATCTCGCCTGTCGGCACCCACTCAAAACTCGGCCTGGTGTCGGCGAGTTGTTCGTCGGTGTTGGCAAGGCGCTCGCACAACATGCGCAGCAGCGGTAGGGCAGGGGAGTCCTCACCGCCGAATGCCGTGAGAAACGAGTCCTTGGAAATGCGCTGCGTGACGGTATCGCCGCGCGCGCGCATGGTGGTCGAGCGCGGCCTGTTTCGGATGACCCCGACCTCACCGAATATCTTTCCGGGGCCCAATACGCCGAGAAGGATCGCCCGGCCGTCGACCTCGCGAAAAATCTCGACCTTGCCGCTCTTGATCACGTAAGCGGCGTCGCCCGGATCGTGTTCCCGGTAGATGTAGTCGCCGTCGCCATAGCGCTGCACCTTCATCCGTGCCAACCTCCTCCATTTCAGGATCTACGTACTAAGTCGTTTTTCCCGCGCCCGGAATCGCGATCGTGCCGGGGGGCACCATAGGTTGGATTTTATCCACTAGGTAACGGCACGATAGAGCGCCCCCAATCCTTCGAACACATCGAGCAAGCGCGCGACGTAGTGGTCGCGCACGGTGTAGCGCCCGCCACCTGGATCGGCAAGCTCTCGTTCCAAACTGTCGATCAAGCGTTCCAGCCGGCGCCGATGAAACCCGAGGGCGCGCTGGATCGGGTCGGTAATGACCCCGGAGAACGCCGCGAACACCGCGCCAAGCGCCATCAGGCCGCCGGTGACGCCGATGCCCACGGCAAGCGGCGCGGCCGCGGGAAAGGCGCCGTACCACAACGCGCCCGCCCCGGCGCCCAACGGAAACGCGGCAATCGCCGCTTTCTGCGCTAAGGCCTGGGCCGCCACGGGACCGAGCGACATCATGCCAGGCGTCAGCTTATGGAAGGCGAGCCCGCCCGCGCCGGCGCCGAGCAAAGCGTTGGTCAAATCCGCCGCGGAAACACGCGTGTTGGTGTAGGTCGCCATCGTGTCGCTCAACCAAAGCCTGAGCCGACGCCGATCGGCCGGCTGCTCCAACCCCTCCAGCGCGCGTTCGAGCGCGGCGTCCACGCGCGGGTCCCGTAGAACTTCCTCGGCGAGGGCATCGCGGTCGGTGCGGCGGCGTTTCTGGCTGTAGGGCAACTCGAGCAGCTCGGTAAAGATGAGCCATTCGACCTCGCGCGCGACGTCGGTTGTCAGGTAAAGCGAGCGGTGCTCGAGCCAGTCCGCCGCCCGACCGAAGCGGCCGGCGCGGGCGCCGACGGCGGCGAGGCGGCTGGCAAGAAAAGGCGCCGCCAGGGCCAGGTTCGCCGGCGCGCGCGCGACGTCCCAGCCGAAGGCCCTTCGGTTCAGCCGGAGAGACCCTTTGAGGCCGAAATGGCGGTCGACAAAGCCCGGTATGCGGGCGCGTCGGCTCGCCACATAGCGCCGCACCGCAGCCCGCACCACGTCCCCTGCCACGGCCGGCTCGATGGCCGATTCAATGGCGGGCGTTGACGCCGAAGCGCGGTCTTGTCCAGCGGCGTCGGCGGCTCCTGATTCGACGATGGACATGCCTCTCAATATGCGCCGACGGACGCCAAAATACACCTCCGGCCACGCGAGCGGAAAGCGCGTTAGGCAGCCTGCCTGAGAGCCCGGCGCAAGCCGATCTGGACCAGGGTGATGCCGCCGAACAAGAGGACCAGGGCACCCCAGATGTAAGCACTCGGCCGGTCGCCGAAGATCAGGATCGCCCAGCCCATACCGGCCAACACCGAGAGATAGTTGAACTGGGCAAAGAAGATCGGGCCGGCGAGCCGAATAATCTCGAAGAACAGCACCCAGAAGACGACGTTGATCAGGGTGGCCAAGAGGATCATCCAGTTACCGATCGGCGCGCCATCCATGAAGGAGTAGGCTTGTCCACTGGCGAACATGATGGGCAGGAGAAAGATCGCCGAGGCGATCAACAAACCGCACGAGAGCGCTGTCGAGGGCGCCTCGGGCGGCCGAAAGCGCCCGGCGAACACATTGCAGGTGGCGAAGCAGACCGGCGCCAGAAACGCCAGCAACAACCAGCCCACCATATCGCGCGAGGGTAGGCTCGATTCGGGGAGGATCACCAGCAGCACACCAAGAAATCCGAGCAGAATGCCGAACACACTGATCCAACGGAACTGTTCCATGCGGATGAGCAGGGCGAAAATGTACGTCAACATCGGCACGAGCACCTGCCCCAGGCTCAGGACACTCGCCGGAACGTTTGGCGCGACATAGGTCAGCAGCGAAATGGGAATGCCGATACCGATCACGCCCAAGACGCCATAGGTTCGCAGATGGATCGGGCTGAGCACCGGCAGTTCTCGGCGTACCACGCAGATCACGAGCAGGATCACGCCGGCGCCGAGCGATTGCCAGAAAGCGTAGGCGATCGGTGGCACACCGTTGGTTGCCGCGATCCTGTTGACCGAGAACATGGCGCCGAAACCGATGCCGACGATCAACAACATGATAACCGGCATCGCGCGCGATACCGCGCGCCCACCCGTTTCGCCGCCCGCCACCCGATCCGCATCGCCCATAGATTTTCTCCGGTCTGCTCCGTCGCGGACCCAGCTCCTTCGCCGACGTGCAGGCACCTGGTCAGGCCGCGACCGCGCGACCATCGCCGAGGTCCTAACTATGCCCAGACTCGGATGCTGTCGCCAAGGCCGCGTGTGTTCCTTGACCTATGTCAAGCAACACCCTCGGAGCGGGAGCACTAGGCATAGGCGTAATTGGTTGTAAGATAGATCGTGCTGGGTCTTGTTTTGCCTGTTCCCATGGGTGGATTCGAAAGAACGATCGGCTTGCGTTCGAAGGTGGGAGAGGTGCAAACCCGCGCTTCAAGGGGTCCGAGGAACGCGCCGCCGACGCGGGTCGGTCGCGGCGTCAGCCGCGGTGTGAGGGCAACCGGCCGAGCCATCGTGAATCTACTTGCATCGGAGGCAGCGAGCCGTCATAACGCTGCGCCTTCCATGCCTTATCGTCCTGCTACCAAACGGGGTTGACGCACGATGTCGAACGCCCGCGCCCGTCGAGCGCTTGATTCGGATGATGCTTCGGGAATCGACCAGGTCGCCGGCCCGGCACCGGCCGAAACCGCCGCTCTGAGACGGCACCGAGACAAAGATTATATGGTCGAACACGATGGCCGACGCTACGCGGGTGTCCATCTTATTCTCGACATTTGGGGTGCCGAGAAATTGGACGACCTAGCCCATGTCGAAGCGACCCTAAGAGATTCTGTCGAGGCGACGGGGGCGACACTCCTCCACATCCACCTGCATCGCTTCACGCCAAACGGCGGCATCTCGGGTGTGGCCGTGCTCGCGGAATCGCACATCAGCATTCACACCTGGCCCGAGCGCGGTTATGCGGCGATGGATATCTTCATGTGCGGCCGCACCAGGCCGGCCAAAGCAATCGCGGTGGTCCGGCGCGCCTTTCGACCGACACGCCTCGAGGTCGGCGAACATTTTCGGGGCGAAGTGAGGTGAGCGGCTGGCTCGAAGAGACACTGCACCGCGATTTCCGGATCGGACTGAAGATCGACCGGCTCATCTACGACAAGAAAACCGATCATCAGCATCTCGTACTCTTCGAGAACGATATGTTTGGTTTGGTGATGGCGCTCGATGGCGTCATTCAGATGACCGAGAATGACGAGTACATCTACCACGAGATGCTCACGCATGTGCCGATCCTGGCTCACGGCGCCGTTCGCAACGTGTTGATCGTCGGCGGCGGAGACGGCGGCTCGCTCGAGGAGGTGCTCAAGCACCGCTCCGTCGAAGCCGTAACGATGGTCGAACTCGATCCGGCGGTGATCGATTTGAGCCGAACCTATCTCCGCCCCATCTGCGGTGACGCGTTCGACGATCCGCGCTTTCAGCTCGTGATCGCCGACGGCATGGACTACGTGACAAATTGCGCCGACCGCTACGACACGATCATTATCGATTCAACGGATCCGCTAGGGCCGGGCGAGGTGCTGTTTTCATCGGCGTTCTATGCCGGCTGCAAGCAATGCCTGGCGCCGGGTGGCGTGCTGGTGACGCAAAACGGCGTTCCGTTCCTGCAAGGGGCGGAGCTGACCCGCTCGCTCGCCGCACTGAAGCCGTTGTTCGCGGATACGTCGTGCTACTTGGCGACCGTGCCCACCTATGTCGGTGGCCCGATGGCGTTCGGCTGGGCGACCGAGAATACCGCTCTCAGGCGTACCTCACTCGCTGTGCTGCAGCGGCGCTTTGACCGCGCCGCCATCGAAACGCGGTATTACACTCCCGCGGTTCACGGCGGGGCCTTTATCGTACCACGCTACGTGGCGGAGCTATTTCCCTGAGCCGGGACCGATCATTTCTCGCCGCCGCCAATCCTCACATTAATCGAAACTGAACTCATCTGGGTGCCGTTGGTCCCGGTTTGAAATTGATTCACGCTCATCATTTGATTGCGAAAGGTGTTGTCGCCGAACGTGATACCGCCGTCGCCAAGGGATAGCCCTTCGAGCGGCATCGTATTTGTCACGTTGAGGTGCGACTGACCGGTGGCGACCGCCGTTCCCAGCTCAGCCAGAGACGCCGCTGTTTCCGCAAACAATTCGCCCGAACCGAGGCCGATCGGTGTTGCTGTCTGGGCCCAGGCTGGCCCGCGCCAGACAACCGCAATGCCGAGGGCCGCGACGCCAATCATCAAGGTCTTGATCACGGTTCCGCTCCTTGGTGGTATCGAGAGACAAGGCCATTCCGTGGGCCGACAAGCCCTATGCCTTCCGTTCCCAACGACGACCGTCTTGCCGCAGCAACCGTTATCGGCGGCATTGCTTAAACGACGGTTAATACCAACGAGCGGAACCCGATCGAGCGCGCCGCGCTCAGTCTAGAAGGGTTCATTTCATTACAACCGTGACAATCAAATGTTATCGAAACGTGCGTTCCGAACGTATAGGCGTATTACAAATCAATGTTCTGAGGCGGCGCAATGTAAACAGTGATTATTCCAAGGTACTTGAGACTTGCTGCTAGTAGTGTATATCCTTTGCTTCCGGATAGCGGCGCGGCGCGCGAGAGTAATACCCTCTTTATGCCTTACAACGCTTTGCAACATGGAGCAGCCGCAATTCGTCAAAGAAACTAACCGCAGCGCTTGCGCTGAGTATCAGGAGATCGGGGATGCCTATCGGGAACGTAAAATGGTTCAATCCGACGAAGGGATACGGCTTCATCCAGCCGGATGACGGCTCCAACGATGTCTTCGTGCACATCTCGGCGGTCGAGAACGCGGGCCTATCAACGCTCGTGGAAGGGCAGAAGATCGAATACGAAGTCGGTCCGGGCCGAAACGGCAAATCGGCCGCGTCGAACCTGACGGTGGTCGAGTAATCGCCACGGGCGTCGATCCAGCGTTTCGTTTTGGTCGCGAATATCGTTCAGTCACGTCACTCGTCGCTGAAACGAGGGGCGCAAGAACAAAAGAGACCCTAGGGGAGAGCGGGCCGCCGGCCAGGTCTCTGGCGCCCGAGGCAGTATCGCGTTCCCTCTAAGGACTGTTCGTTCAGCGTCGGCGAAGCGCGGCCGTCGCCCGATCCGCGGCGGACTGCGCCATGTACATCGCCGTGCGGTCGCGTTAGTTTTTTCGCGGGTGCAGGAATAAGTCAGCGCATTGCGATCACGCGGCGCGGCGAGCAGGACGTCTGCACGCGGTCATGCGGCTGGGGGAGGAGACATGGCTTACCTCGATTGGCTGATCAAGGGCCCGAAAATCGGCTCTTGCAATTGCGCCTATGGCTGCCCCTGCGAGTTCAATGCGCCGCCGACCAACGGTCATTGCGAAGGCCTGGAGTGCATGGAGATCGAGGAAGGACATTTCGGCAAGGTTCGCCTCGATGGCCTGCGCTTCGCCGCGGCCTATCACTGGCCTGGGCCAATTCATTTGGGCGGCGGGATGGCGCAAGGGTTCATCGACGAGCGCGCCGATGAGGCGCAGCGCGAAGCGCTGATGAAGATTCTGTCGGGCGAGGAGCAATCGCCGGACACCGTGTTCAATGTTTACGGCTCGATCGTCGACAAGGAGTTCGACACGGTTTTTGCCCCCATCGCGTTCGCCTGCGACTTGGACCAGCGTACGGCGCACTTCAGTGTTCCGGGGCATTTGGAGATGTCGATCGAACCGATCCGCAACCCGGTCACCGGCGCCGAACATCGCGCCTCGATCCGCCTGCCCGAGGGCTTCGAATTTCGCGAGGCCGAGATGGCCAGCGGGCGCTTCAAGGGCAGCGGCGAATTCAAATACGATCATTGCGATTGTTACGGCGCGCTGTGGTACGGCGCCTACGGCCCGAACGGCGTGATCGCCTGAGCCGTAACAGCCGAGGTGTGCGAGAGCGACGCGGACGCGCATTGTGGCGCGGTTTCAAACCAGCAAAGGGAGAGAACCGATGGCATCACAAGCCATTCGCATCAAGACCGACCCCGACTTCTACGAGCCCTTCAAGATCGCCCAGGCCTACCGGGTGGGCGATCTGATTTTCGTCTCGGGCCAGGCGGCGGTCGACGACAGCGGCGCGGTGGTTGGCGTCGGCGATTTCGACAGGCAGGCCAAGCAAAGCTTCGAGAATTTACGGCGCGTCTTGAACGCCGGCGGCTCCGATCTCTCCAAGATCATCAAGGTAACCATTTATCTGAAGGACATGGGCAATTTCCCCAAGATCGTGGCGCTGCGGGAGAAGTATTTCACGCCGCCTTACCCGGCACACACGATCGTCGAGATTACCTCGCTCGCATTGCCCGAGTTCGAGATCGAGATCGAGGCGATCGCCCTCGCCGAAGGTGAGATCGTCGGCTAACGCGACGGCCCGCGGATTCACGCCATGGGCGCGGCACGGGCCGTCCGCATCAAGATCGACGCCGACCCGTACGAGGCGGTACGGATCGCCCAGGCCTATCGCGTTGGCGGGTTGATTTTTGTCTCGGGTCAGGTGGCCTATGCCCGCCCGGGCGAGCGGCCAGCCGGCCTCGATTTCGAGTCTCAGGCCGAGCGCTGCTTTGAGAACCTCGACGCCGTGCTCCGGGCGGGCGGCTCCGACCTTTCCAAGGTCATCAAAGTGACCATTTATCTCAAGAGCATGGCCAACTTCCCGAAGATCGTGGCGCTTCGAGAGCGATATTTCACGCCGCCCTATCCGGCCGACAGTATTGTCGAGGTGAGCTCTCTCGCCGGTTCCAGCCTGGAAATCGAGATCGACGCGGTGGCGCTGGCCGAGGGCGAGATCATCGGCTGAGGGACGGCGCGGCGGTGTCTTCCTCCTGCTGG
>JAUVWK010000218.1 GCA_030604165.1 Alphaproteobacteria bacterium
CGACGACAAGCAGGGTGTGCACATCACCCCGGCCGAAGCCTATGTGCGCGGCACCGTCTATACGCTGAACGACGCGCTTCGAGACGTCGTCGAGACGCGTCTCCGCGCGATCGCGGAAAATCTCACGGCCGCCGCCGGCGCACGCTGCGCATTCGGGTTCGAGCGCGGCTATCCGGTGTTGATCAACAACCGGGAGGAAAAACAATTCGCGGTCTCGGTCGCGACCGCGCTGGTTGGCGAGGCGCAAGTGCAGGCCGACATGATGCCTATCATGGGCGCCGAGGATTTCGCCTTCATGCTGAAGGAGCGGCCGGGTTGCTATGTCTTGATCGGCAATGGCGACGGCGAGGGCACCTGTCACGTGCACAATCCGCGCTACGATTTCAACGACGCGGTCATCCCGTTTGGCGTCAAATACTGGGTCAAGCTCGTCGAAGAGTACTTGCCGGCCTCGTAGGCCGCGCGGTGGCGCGGGCCGGTGCAGCTAGAACCGAAAACGCTCAACTCGATGGCCCTGCTTGACATCGGTCGGCGGCCCACCCCACGATACGGCACGACCGAGATTAAGAAGCCGTTTCGCGTGCCCGTGGGGGCGCGGTAACAAGCGGCAATAAGGCGCGTCATCCCGGCCCGAGCGTCTTTGCCGGCCGGGGCGACGCGCGAACATTCAGACGCCATGGGGAGGCATACTCATGAGAACACAGCAACGGGCGGTCTCGCGATCGCCCGCCAAATGGTTTCGTTACGCGGCCGCCTTCGCACTCGCGGCCGTGATCGCGGGCGGCTTGGCGAGCGCGTCCGCACAGGCCGAAGACAAGCTGGTCAAGATCGGCGTGCTGGCCGCGCTCACCGGCGGCGGCGCGGCCGACGGCGAAGAGACCGTGCGCGGCGCAACGCTCGCGCTGGAGGAATTCCAGGCCGCGGGCGGCATGCCCGGCCACCAGTTCGAAATCGTCACCGGCGACGTCCGCGATCAAACCGCGGATGCGGTGTTGAGCGCGGTCGAGCGCCTGATGAACGATTCGGCGATCGATTACATCATGACCGGCTATGCCAGCCTATCCAACTTCGAGATCGAGTTCATGCGCGAGGAAGGCATGCCCTACCTCGTCGCCGCGAACTCGCAGCAGACCCGCGAGATGGTCGCCCCGGATCCCGACGCCTACTGGATGGTCTGGTCGCTGACGCCGACCTATGACGCCTACGAGACCGAGATGCTGCCGGTGGTCGAAAAGCTGGCGGCGGCGGGCCAGATCACGCTCAAGAACAAGAAGCTCGCTATCATCTCGTCCGACAACGCCTATTCGAAGACCATCTACAACGGCCTGAAAAAGAGCTTTACCGGCGCTGGCTGGGAGGTCACCGTCGATGAGATGATCCCGAGCGGCGAGGTCAACGACTGGCGCGCGTTCCTCGCCAAGGTGCGCCAGGATCCGCCGGACCTGCTGATCAATACCGATTGGCAGCCGGGCAATGCCTCGACCTTCATCACGCAGTTCCTGGAGGACCCGACCGACAGCCTGGTGTTCATCCAATACGGCCCCTCGGTGCCCGAGTTCCTGGACCTGACCAAGGACAAGGCCACGGGCGTGATCTACAACCTGCTGGGCGGGCATATTCCGAGCATTCCGCGGACCCAGGAGATCTTGAAAAAGTACGAGGACCGCTGGGGCAGCGAGCCCGGACCGTATGGCGTCCTGTTGTATGAAATGATGCAGATCTATCTCGATGCCGCACAGAAAGTCGGCGATCCCACCGATCGGCGGGCCATGGCCAAGGCCGTCTCCGAGACCGACAAGCTGGTGGCGGGGGGCCGGATCGTGTTCGATCCCGCGACCCACCTTGCGGTGCAAGGCGACGATTTCATCCCGATCCAGTTCTATCAAATCTGGGAAGGCGAGCGGCACATGTTCTACCCGCCGAAATGGGCCGACGGAGAATTCAGCAAGCCGCCGTGGATGAAGTGACGGCATGACGAGCGTCAGTGAATGACGCCATTGAAGCGGAAAGCCGCCTGGTCGATGCGCGACCGGGCGGCTTTTCCTTGACCGCGATCAGTATCGCGCCGGGCCGTCGGACGGGTCGATGGACGATATTCTGATCGTTGAGAAGGCATGTAAATCCTTCGGTGAGCTGCGCGCCGTGCGGGAGATTTCCTTCACGGTGGACGCCGGCGAGATCTTCGGCATCGCGGGGCCCAACGGCAGCGGTAAAAGCACGCTGTTCAACCTGATCACCTCGATCCCCTATCCGGCCGATTCCGGCCGTGTCCTGTTCGGCGGCAAGGCGATCCATCGCATGCGCGCCAACAGGATTTGCCGGGCCGGGGTCGCTCGCACCTTCCAAAAAGAGACCGCGTTCGACACGCTCTCGACGATCGAAAACGTCATGCTCGGCTCGGTCTACGGTCACGAGCGGCCGGATACGCCCACGGCGCAGCGCCGCACCCGCGAGGCGCTGGCCTTTGTCGGCATCGCGGAGGATCAATATGGCCGGCCGGCCGGCGAGCTGTCCGTGTTCGACAAGAAGCGGCTCATGCTCGCCTCCGCGCTGGCGACGCGGCCGCGGCTCTTGTTGTTGGACGAGCCCGCGTCCGGGCTGACCAAACCGGAAATCGACGAGACCATCGAATTGCTGCGTCGGGTCAACGCGGAGGGCGTCACGGTGCTGGTGATCGAGCATGTTCTGCCCTTGCTGCTCACCGTCTCGAATCGTCTGATGGTGTTGAACCAGGGCCAAGAGCTGACCACCGGCCGGCCCGATGACGTGGTGCGGGACGAACACGTGATCGAGGCCTATTTGGGCTCGCGAGGCAAGGATGACGGACGCGACTCTTGAAGTCCGCGACCTCACGGTCGGTTACGGCAAGACCCAAGTGCTGCGGGGGGTCAGTTTGCGCCTTGCCGGGGACACGCGCATCGGTCTGTTCGGCCCGAACGGCCATGGCAAGACGACCCTGCTCAAGACCATCTCGGGCCTGCTCAAGCCGTGGCACGGCGAGATTCTTTTGAACGGCGCGCGCATCGACGGTGCCGCCCCGCGCGCGATCGTCGATCTCGGCATTATTCATGTCGCGCAGGGCAATGTCTTGTTCCCCGAGCTCACGGTGCTCGAGAACCTGCGTCTCGGCGCCTATTGCCGGCGCGCCCGGCGCCAGCTCAAAGACAATCTGGAACGGGTCTACCTGCTGTTTCCGCGCCTCGCCGAGCGCCGCCGCCAGCACAGCAAAACCTTGTCCGGCGGCGAGCGCCAGATGCTTTCGATCGGGGTCGGGCTCATGGGCGCGCCTGAATTGATGATGCTGGACGAGCCGACCCTGGGCCTCGCGCCCAAGCTGAAGGACGAGCTGTTAGAGGCGATCGGCGAAATTTCCAAGGGCGGCGTGCCGTTGGTCCTGGTCGAGCAGGATATCGAGTTCCTACTCGCGCTGACCGATCATCTCTACATGATCAACCACGGCGCCGTGGCGCTCGATATCGCGTCCGGCGATCAGCTCGACCACGAAGAGATCATGCAGATGTATTTCGGCAAGGAATAACCGATGGCCTTCGAAACCGCGCAATCGGTCTTGCTTAGTGGCATCGTGTTGGGCTCGCTCTACGCGCTGATGGCCACGGGTCTGTCCTTGGTCTGGACCACGCTGGGTATTTTCAATTTCGCCCACGGCATCTTCATGACCATCGGCGCGTTCATCGCCTGGCAGGTCGGCACCGATCTCGGCTGGGGCCTCGGCCCGGCGGCCGGCATTGCCCTTGGTGTCGCCGCGTTGGTCGGGGTCGGCTGCCTCTCCGAGTTCCTCCTGGTGCGGCCGTTCCTGTCGCGCTCCGGCATCGTGATGCTCGTCGTGATCACCACGCTCAGCGCCACGATATTTCTCGAGAACTCCACCTTGCTGATCTGGGGCGCGCGCTACAAGCAGATGCCGCCATTGATCGAGGGCAAGGTGGAGCTGCTATCGACGGCGATTTCCGCCCACGAGGTGTTGATGATCGCGATCGCGCCGCTGACCCTGCTGACGCTCTGGGTATTTCTCAAGTTTACGCGCATCGGCTCGGCGATCCGCGCGGTCTCGCAAAACCAGGAATCGGCCCTGTTGATGGGCATGAACGTACCCTTGCTTTATTCCATCGCCTTCGGCCTGTCGGCGGGGCTCGCCGGATTCGCCGGGATCCTGCTCGGCTCGATTCGCTTTATTACCCCGGGGCTCGGCAACGAGCCGTTGGTCAAGGCCTTGATCGTGGCGATCTTCGGCGGTCTCGGCAGCCTAGGCGGCACCATCGGCGCCGCCTACATCATCGGCTTGGTGGAAGCGATCAGTACCTTCTTTATCGGTCTCTACTGGACGCCGGCAATCCTGTTCGCGGGCATGATCGTAGTGCTGCTGCTGCGGCCGACCGGCCTGTTCGGCAAGAAATAGGCCGGCCGATGCGCAAGCTGCTCGCCGGTCCCCACGCCCCTAAGCTGATCTGCCTGGCGGTCCTGATCGTCCTGCCGCTGGTGGTGCCCTCGCCCTATATTCGCCATCTGCTGATCGTCGCCTTCCTTTACGGCATCGTGGCGTCGAACTGGGATTTGAGCATGGGCTATGGCGGGATCTTCAACTTCGGCCATATCGCGTTCTTCGCGCTCGGCGTCTATGCCTCGGCCATCCTCTCCAAGAGCTTCGGCATCACGCCATGGGCGACGATTCCCATGGCCGGCGTGGTCGGCGTCATCGCGGCCCTCATCGTCAGTCTGCCGGTGCTGCGGCTCAAGGGCATCTATGTGGTGCTGGTGACGTTCGCCTTCAGCCAGCTTTGCCTGCAATTGATCCTGAGCCAGTCGGAAGTGACCGGCGGTTCGCTCGGCATGCCGTTGCTGCCGCCGCTCAAGCTCGGCGACTACAACTTCGCGCGCGACGGCAAGTTCGGCTACTACTACGTCGCGCTGTTCCTCCTGGTGGCGTCCACGGTCTATCTGCATCGCCTGGTGCGCTCGCATTTCGGCGTCAGCATGGTCGCCCTGCGCGACAATGAAGACTACGCCATCAGCCGCGGCATCTCGCTGGCCCGCCAGCGCCTGCTGACACTCGCCTCGAGCGCGCTGTTCACCGGCATCGCCGGCGGCTTCTACGCCACCTATCTTCGAGTGGCGTCGCCCGAGATCTTCGGTTTCGGCGTGCTGTCGCTGTCATTGTCGATGCTGCTGCTCGGCGGCATCAACAGCATCTATGGGCCGATCATCGGCGCCTTTCTGATCACCATCGGTTCGGAGGCGATGCTCGACCTCGGGCCCTGGCGCTTTTTGATTATTGCGACGCTCATCGTCTTGGTGATGCGCTTCTATCCGGGCGGGGTCCTTTCCGCGCTTCAGGCGCTCCATGGCAATGTGACGCGGCCACGAAACCACGCGGGGGCGAAACTCTAAATCGAGGGCCGTTGGTCCCGCCACGGGCGCGCCTACGAACAGGCGCGC
>JAUVWK010000188.1 GCA_030604165.1 Alphaproteobacteria bacterium
ACAGCTAGCCGGTCGTGATGTATTCCCGCATCGCGTCGCGCTCGCTCTCCAGTTCGTCCAGGCGGTATTTCACCACGTCGCCGATGCTGACGATGCCGATCAGCCGGCCGTCCCGCACCACCGGAAGGTGGCGGATGCGGTGCTCGGTCATGTCGCGCATGAGGTCTTCGAGGCTGCGATCCTCCGAACAGGTGATCACGTCCCGGGTCATGAGCGCCGTTGCCGGCAGTGCGAGGGCATCGGCCCCGCGTTCGGCCAAGCCGTGAACGATATCGCGCTCCGAGAGAATGCCGTCCACGGAGACGTCATCGTCCGCCACCACGACGGCGCCGATCCGTTCACGTTTCAGGATTTTGAGAGCGTCGGCCACGCTGGCGCGGGACTCGACACGCACCAGCGTGCTGCCTTTGGCTCGAAGTATGGCTGCGACCTGCATTGGCTCCTCCGATCTGTTAAGCCAATACCTGACGAGAGCCAACGACGAGAGCCCCGCGAAGCATTGCTGCGAGCGCTCGGGCTCCACCCCTATCTTCGTCAAGAGAGGCGTTGATAGGGTGCCAGTCGCGAAACTCGCCACCTGTGCGGCGGCGACTCCATCTTGCGCCAGGCCAGTGTACACCGCCTTGCCGGTATCGCCCAATGCGATGCCAAGCCAGAGGCCCCGAGCCCCAAGCCTATGCCCCGCCGCGCTCCCGAAGCGCGGGAAACACGTCCGTCAGGCGCGCCCCCGGATAAAAGGCCGCTTGATAGGCGAGGCGTGCCTGCATACGCGCGAACCAATCGCCGACCCGGGGGCGCCGCGGCTGCCACATCGCCGCCATGCCGAGGTCTTCCAGGCGTTGCAGCAGCGGCGCCAGGCAGATATCGGCGATGCTGTATTGCCCGTCGATCAGCCAGGCGCTGTCGGCCAGCGCCGTCTCCATGCGCGCCAGTGAGCCATCGAGCTGTTCGATCGCGCCGTCGTAATCCTCCTGGCTGAAGCCGTTTCGCCCCATGCGCCGGAGAAACTCCTTGCGCAAGGGGTTGCGGTTGGCGAAGGCCGCGAATTCGGCCTCGCTCATCTTTTGAAAGCGCGGCAGAAAGACGTGCTGAAACGAGGGCACGCGCACGGCCATGGAGGGCACCTCGTCGATAAAACGCAGCCAGGCGCGCATCTCGCCGCGCGTCGCGGAATCCGCGGGCGAAAGGCGCGGCGCGTGGGGGAAGACCTCGTCGAGATATTCGCACATCACGGTGGATTCGATGACCGCCCGGCCGTCATGAACCAGCGACGGCACCACCCCGTTGGGATTGAGCGCGAGATAGGCGGGCGTGAGGTTTTCGCCCTTGCTGATATCGACATGGCGGTTGACCCACTCCACCTGCTTTTCGGCGAGACAGATTCGTACCTTCTGGCTACAGGTGGACATGTCGTTGTGGAACAGCTCAAGAGTCATCGACCTACTCCCTACAAGCCGGCGGCTACATCAAATCCGCGAGCAGCGGCCGCACGTCGGCGGCGAAGCGCTCGGTCTGATCGAGCAGCGCGTCTTCCGTCGCCAGCAAATCCAAGACCACATGGCGCACGCCCGCGGCGTGATAGGCGCGGATCCGCTCCGCCACCTGTTCAGCCGTGCCGAGCACGCAATAGCGCTCGGCCGGTTTGCGAAAATCCATGCCATAGCGCGTGCTCAGCATCTCGGCGGCGTACGCCAACGCCAGCGCGCGGTCCTTGTCGAGGCGCACATACAAAAGATGCCCGGTGCCGAAGGGGCTGTCCGCGCGCTTCGCTTCGGCCGCGCTGCGGGCGATCTTGGCCAACGCCGTCTCGTACATCTCGGGCGTCACCACATAGGACATCCAGCCGTCGGCGATCCGCCCGGCGCGGCGCAGGGCGGCGTCCGAGCGCCCGCCGCACCAGATCGGCGGCCCGCCCGGCCGCGCCGGCGGCGGGCGCATGTGGTTTTCCGCAAACGGGAAAAAGCGTCCGTCATGGGCGACAGGCCCGCCCGACCAAAGCTTGCGAAGCACGGCGATGCTCTCGGTGAGGCGGGCGCCGCGCTCCGCCATCGGCACGCCGCAGGCCGCATATTCGATGGGAAATTCGCCACCGACCCCGACGCCGAAAATCAAGCGCCCGCCCGTCATCAGATCCAGCGTCCCCACCTGCTTGGCGACGCCGAAGGGGTGGCGCAAGGGCAACAGATAAACGCAGGTGCCGAATGTCAGGCGGGCGCTGAAGGCGGCGGCCTGCGCGAGCTGGACCAAGGGGTCCATGATCGGCATGGGAAAGACGACATGATCGCCGGCCCAAAAAGAATCGAAGCCCAGACGATCGAGCGTCTCCACCAGCCGCCGCGCCGTCGCGAGATCCGGCGTATGAACCTCGTGCGGCGCTTTCGCGGGCGGATGGACCGACTGAAATCCGAGCTTGAGCGTCGTCTCCAAGACAAGGTTCATCGCGGCAATCCCTCGGTTACGGATATCACTGGTGCGCCGCGCAAAGGCGGGGGATGCGACGCGGCTCAGATCTCCGGATGCCGCGCGCCCCAATCGGTCGCTTGCTGGTAGGCGTGACCCGCGCGGCACAACTGGCTCTCGCCGAGAGGCGGCCCGATCAGCTGAAAGCCGAGCGGTAGACCCTCGTCGGAGAAGCCGCAGGGCAGGCAGATTGCCGGACTACCCGAGAAATCGTAGGGTCCGGTAAAGCGGATCAGCTTGTAGAGGCCGTCTTCGGCCGCGGCCAACTCGTCGATCGCCCCATCGAGCGGCGTCGGCATGAAGAACGACGGCGCCGCGATCATATCGACGTTTTGGAAAATCCGCACGAGCTGCCCCTTGAACGCGCTGCGCGCGATATTGGCACGCGCCAGGTCGAGCCCAGTGGCGGCGAGTCCGGCGTCGAGAAAACCCCTGAGCTCCGGCCCGTACTCGTCGGCACGCGCGGGGTAGGTCCGCTCGTGGTGGAACGCGGTTTCGACCGCGCAGAACGGCAGCCAGTAATTGATCAACGCGTCGTGCTCCGGTATGGCGATCGGCACGATCTCGGCGCCGGCGCCGGCGAGCGCGGCAATGGCGTCCTTCACCCCCTTGGCGACGATGGGCTCGACGCCGTCCGTGCAATAGGCCTCGTCGACGCCGATACGCAGCCCGGCGACGCCCTGGTCGAGCTCGGCCAGATAGTCGGGCACCGGGTCGAGCACGGTGGTGAGGTCGTTGTCGTCGGCGCCCGCGATGATGCCGAGCACCGCCGCGGCGTCGGCCGCGGTGCGCGTCATGGGGCCGATGTGATCCAGCGAATCGGAGAGCGGGAAGACGCCGTACTTGCTGACCCGGCCCCAGGTCGGCTTCAGGCCGGTCACGCCGCATCCCAAGCTCGGAAAGCGGATCGAGCCCCCGGTATCGGAGCCGAGCGAGGCATAGCACAGCCCGGCCGCCGTCGCCGCGCCGGAGCCGCTCGACGAGATCCCGGTCCAATAGCCGGAGCGCCACGGATTGTCCGGCCGCGTGATATCGGGATGGTGAAAGGCGAAGGCGCTTTCGGTGAGCTCCAGCTTGCCGAGGATGACCGCGCCGGCCTCCTTGAAGCGCGCCACCACGGCGGCGTCGAAGTCGGGCACGAAATCGTTGTAGATGGGCATGCCGGCGCGCGTCCGCGTGCCCTTGGTGTAGCAGAGATCCTTGACCGCGATCGGCACGCCGTGCAGCGGGCCGCGAATCCGCCCGGCGCCGATCTCGTCGTCCGCCGCCTTGGCTTGCGCCAAGGCTTCTTCCGCCATCACCGTGGCGTAGGCGTGCAGCGTGCCGTCGACGGCCTCGATGCGGTCCAGGATGGCGCGCGTCACCTCGCTGGAGGAGATTTCGCCGGCGTGAATACGGCCGGCGACTTCGGTTAGGCTCTGATAATGCAGCGGCGTCGAGGCCATGGTCTTTCTCCCTGTGCGCTTGTGTCGGTATCGTTCTTGGTTGGCGTGCGGATCGCCATGCCCGGCCCGGCGCAATCCTCGCAGCAGCCAACCGAGCGATCTTAGCCCAAACAACCAAGGATATTAAATGGCGCATGCCGTGGCTCGGCAGGGCGCGCGGGCGGCGGCGCGGCGCCCTGATACAGATCAATGCGCGGTTCCCTGGGCGCTGCTGGTATTTGCCGCCGCCGCTCTTTATCGTGCGCGCGCCCACCGTGCCCCGAGCGCCCACGTTGGCGCCGCTCGAGAGACGGTGGCGGGGCACCGGCTAGAGGACGATCATGCGCGCCACGACCGAGAGCCACCGGAGAAGGTCTATATGCCGGCACGCGCCGAAGCGGCCGGTGGCTGCGCGCGGGCGCTGTCCATGACCGTCGGCGTCCCCGAACCACCGCACGATCGCCGCGCAGCGGTCTGGCCCGGGACCGACTTGCCGCTGCGGGGCTTCGTGCTACTCGTTTTGCTGAGCCTGTTCTGGGGCTTCAACTGGCCGCTCATGAAGATCGGCATGGAGGCCATCCCGGTCTTTCCCTTCCGCGCGATTTCCTTCGTCATCGGCAGCGTCACGCTGCTCGGCTTGTGCCGTTATTTCGGCTATTCGCTGCGCGTGCCGCGTGCCCACTGGCCGGCGCTTTTCCTGGTCGCGATGTTGATGACCGTGTTTCAGCTGCTCTCGGGCTTCGGCGTGATCTTGGTCGGTTCCGGCCGGGCCGCGGTGATGGGTTACACCATGCCCGTCTGGAGCGTGCTGCTCGGCGCGCTGATCCTCAAGGAGCGCCTGACCTGGCGGCATATCACCAGCCTGGTGCTCGGCATGGGCGGCATGGCGGTGCTGCTGAGCGACGAATATCGCGCCATCGGCGGTGCCCCGATCGGCATGCTGCTGATGGTCATCACGGCCATCGCCTGGTCGATCAGCACCGTCATCCACAAGAAGGTCGCCTGGGGCGTGCCGACGATGGTGCTGGTGGGTTGGCAAATGACCGTCGCCAGCATCCCGATGTGCATCGGCGCGCTATTCGTGGACTACAGCGCGGTGCCGTTTCCGGGCCTCTGGCCGATCTTGGCGCTGGTCTACAACACCGTGCTCGGGCAGCTCTTTTGTATCTACGCCTATTTCGAGACCGTTCGCCTGTTTCCGGTGAGCGTTGCCACCATCGGGGTGTTGATGGTTCCCGTGATCGGCGTCTTGTCCGGCGCGATCGTGCTGGGCGAGCCGCTCGGCTGGGTCGAGTTCAGCGCCCTGGGCCTCGTCGTCTGCGCCCTCGCCCTGCCAGTGATGACCCGGCGCCGCGGTTAATTCTCGCCCAGCAAGAAATCGATCACCACCCGGCAGTTCTCTTCGGTGCCGTCAAACAGAGTCGAGTGGTTCGAGCCCTTGACCACATATTTCGTCGCGCCCGCGATATTCTCGGCGAGATAGTCCTGGCCCGCGCCGCTGGCGCCGACCTGCCACGGCGTCATGATGTCTTCGTCGCCGCCGATCACCAGCGTCGGCGCCTTGATCTTGGGCAGATAGGGCCTGAGGTCCATGTCGATCATGGCCTGGCAGGCGCGCTGATAGACCTCCTTGCGGTTGCTGCGTTGCAGGATGTCCTGGATCATGTCGACCGCCGCCTCGCCGTCTTCGCCGTCGAGGAATTTCCGCGATAACGCCTGCACCGCGATCAGCTCCGCCAGCGTGCGGCTGCCGACCCCGTTCATTTCCGAAATATCGATCCAGGTCCTGAAGGTCAGCCTGCCGGCGTAATCCAGCTTGGCGGCGGCGCAGTTGAGCACCAGCCGGTCGGTGCGCTCGGCATATTTCGCGCCGAACACCTGCGCGATCATGCCGCCCATGGAGGTGCCGTGGATATGCGCCTTGGCGAGCCCGAGATGATCCATCAGCCCCGCGACATCGTCGGCCCAAACCTCCATGTCGTATTTCTGGAGCGGTCGATCGGACTGGCCGTAGCCGCGCAAGTCGAAATCGA
>JAUVWK010000006.1 GCA_030604165.1 Alphaproteobacteria bacterium
ACGGTTTCTTCGTCGTCAACTCGCTCGCGGACCAGACCGGCACCACCAACTACACCCGCGCCGGCTCGTTCAACCAGAACAATCTCGGCAATCTGATCAACACGGCCGGATTCTACCTGCAGAACTAACCGCTCGATCCTAACGAGCTATTGCCCGGTGCGGCGGGAAACACCACCAACACCACCTCGAGCGCCGACTTGAACAGCCTCGATACGGTGAACGTGAACCAGGTGAACGGCGTCGCGGCGGCGACCACCACGGTCGAGGTCGGCGCCAATTTGACCGCCTCGGAGACGGCCTTCGCCGGGCCATCGGACACCACCATCTCGCTGTCGATCACCTCGGCGACCGATCTCAGCGGCTCCGGCCATGTGGATGGCGATCAGCTCCGTATTGTCCACGGCTCGATCAACGAGATCTTCGAGTACGACCCCACGCCCGGCGCCGGCGAGTACTCGACGCTGGCCGAGCTGGCCGCGTTGATCGACGCGATCAGCGGCCTGAGCGCGGCGGTCGGCGGCTCTGCCTCGGACGCCACGGTCACCGTCTCCGGCGACGATCCGCGCGACACGCTGGTCATCTCCAACGTCGTCAACACGCCGGGCACCGAGCTGTTCGGCGGCGCGCCGCCGCTCACCACGGCCGATACCTACGACGAGACCGATATCACCAAGAACATGGCGTCGGGCACCGTGTCGGCGGATTTCAGCCGCTCGGCCCGCGTCTTCGACGCCCAGGGCACGGGCCATGACGTGCAGCTCGCCTTCCTCAAGGTCGCGGCCAACACCTGGGCCGTCGAGGTCTATGCCAGCCCCGCGACCGACGTCACCATCAGCAGCCCGCTGGTGAACGGTCAACTCGCCACGGGCATCGTCACCTTTAATGGCGATGCCACCCTCAACAGTGTCTCGTCGGGCATCTCCGGCGCCGTCAGCGTCGCCTGGACCAGCGGCGCGTCGAGCAGTAGCATCACCTTCGACTGGGGCACCGCCGGCGCGCTCGACACCGGCAAGAGTGACGGCCTCAGCCAGTTCGACGGCTCCTACAACGTCGCCTTCGTGAACCAGAACGGCTCGGAGGTCGGTCAGCTCAACGGCGTGACCATCGACGAGAACGGCTTCGTTATCGCCTCCTTCAGCAACGGCGCGACCAAGCGGCTCTACAAGCTGCCCGTCGCCACCTTCGCCGACGTCTCCTCACTCAAGGCCGAAAACGGCAACGTCTACTCGCAGTCAGACAAATCGGGCGAGTTCAACTTACGCGAGGCGGGCAAGGGCGGCGCCGGTCTGTTGGCGCCATCGGCCCTCGAAGCGGCCAATGTCGACCTCGGCAAGGAGTTCACCGACATGATCGTCACGCAGCGCGCCTTTACGGCAAGCTCGCGAATCATCACCACGGTGGACGAATTGCTGGAGGATTTGATCCGGATCTAACCAGGATTTCACTCCCGGTCCAACTCTCGGCGCGGGGCCTCCCGCGCCGATTTTTTTGCCCCAATCATTACCGTAAGAGACTGTTAACCTTGCAATTTAGCACTTCCTTAAACGGCGGCGACTAAGCTGTTTCGTTGAGGCAGGAAGCCTCATACTGGTAGCAGGAAAGCGACCCAAGCGATGTCCAAGCCCGAGTTTCAAGCAGCCGTGCCCGCGATTGGACCGGACGGCGCGCCAATGACGATCGACGATCTGCCACCGCCCGATACCAAGCGCTGGGTGGCGCGTCGCAAGGCGCAGGTCGTCACAGGCGTGCGCTCGGGCCTGATCAGCCTCGATGAGGCTTGCAGGCGCTATACCCTGACGGTCGAGGAGTTTCTATCGTGGGCCAACGCCGTGGACCAGCACGGCGTCCGTGGACTCAGAGTCACCCGCCTCCAGGACTATCGCTAGTACCGAACTCGCAGCCGGGCTCACCGGCCATGATGCTCCGCCGCCCTCCTCGGACGGCGGCCAATTGTCGTGCGCCAAGATCCTATTCGGTAAAATTTGCCTAATCGAATAGGCAATAATTTCCGTACGTTAACGTCTTTTTCACCGAACTGCGCACACAATTAGGCATGAATTTCGCAGCAATCCGGACAGCGTCCGCCCGGCAAGTCTCGCCGGGTTCGCGAGGGCATTCGAGCGCGCCCCAAATTCGACAAACGGAAGGCGAAGGTCCTTGAATCCGCTGACGCAAATGTTGCGCGGCCTCGGAATGGGCCGGGTGATCGTCCTCGCCGGTATCGGGGTCGCATTGATCGCGTTCCTCCTCTATATGACCGACCGCATGACGACACCCAATATGGGGCTGCTCTACGGCAACTTGGAGGTGTCCAGCGCCAGCGAGGTCGTGGCCAAGCTGGAATCCATGGGTGTGCAGTACCGGCTCACGGGCGACGGCACCCAGGTTCTCGTGCCGGCCGATCAGGTGCTGCGGCTGCGCATGACGCTCGCCGGCGATGGCCTGCCCGGCGGTGGCGCGGTCGGCTACGAGATCTTCGATAATTCCGATTCCTTCGGCACGACCAACCTCGTGCAGCAGATCAACATGGTGCGCGCGCTCGAAGGCGAGCTATCCCGGACCATCGGCTCGCTCTCGATTGTCGCCGGTGCGCGCGTTCATTTGGTCATCCCCCGGCGTGAGCTGTTCAACCGCGGTCAAGGCGAGGCGAGCGCCTCCATCGCGCTGAAGCTTCGCGGCGCGGGCCGGTTGACCCGCCAACAGATTGCGGCGATTCAAAATCTCACCGCCGCCGCCGTGCCCAACCTGTCGCCATCGCGGATCACGATCATCGACGACAAGGGCAACCTGCTGGCGCGCGGTGGAGACGACGAAGCAGACGCATCGACCGGGGCCGCGACGGCCGAGGATTTCCGCGCAACATTCGAAAGCCGCCTGAAAAAAACCATTGAGCAGCTGGTTGAGAGCTCGGTCGGCCCGGGTAAGGTGCGCGCCGAGGTCAGCGCGGAGATCGACTTCGACCGCTTCACGACAAATGAGGAGCTGTTCGATCCCGACGGTCAGGTCGTCCGCTCACAACAGCTTGTCGAGGAACGCACCGACAGCTCCGACAGCGATACCGACCAATCCGTCAGCGCTAGCAACAACCTGCCCGACTCCGAAGTCAGCGAGAGTGGTATGAGCAGCAGCAACCACTCGGCACGCACCGAAGAGACGATCAATTACGAGGTGTCCCGAACCGTCCGCACCCACGTGCGCGAGGGCGGATCGGTCCAACGGCTCTCCATCGCGGTTTTGGTCGACGGTTTCTACAATACCGACGCAGAGGGCGAGCGCGTCTATGAGCCGCGCTCGGAAGAGGAACTCGCCCAATTTACCCAACTCGTGAAAAGCGCTGTCGGTTTCAATGCGGATCGCGGCGACACCGTCGAAGTGGTCAACATGCGTTTCGCGGAGATCGAAGCGCCGACGGAGATCGCGGAAGCGGGCGGCGCGCTTGCCGACATCGACTACATGAAGGTGCTCGAGATCGTGGTGCTCGGTTTCGTCGCGGTGCTCGTGATCATGCTTGTGCTGCGGCCGATCGTAAGCCGGCTCTTGGTCGCAATGCCGCAGGTTCCGCTGCCACCGCATCCGGCCGTGGCGGCGCAACCCGGGGCTCCGGCGGCTGCTATCGCCGCGCCGGAGGCGGCGCCCGCGATCCCGCATCCGGAAGCGCCGCCGCCACCGCCGCCGCGCCGGCCGCCGCCCGTCATAGAAGAGGAAGAAGAAGATAGCCTGATCGATATCGGGCGCGTGGAAGGCCAGGTGAAACGATCGCAGGTGAAGAAGATCGGCGAGATCGTCGAGAAGCACCCCGAGGAAGCCCTCAATATCGTGCGCAACTGGCTCTACCAGGACTAGCGGACTGGTGCCACAGGTAATGACACGATGCTGACACCGGCGATGAAAAACGAGCTGCGGGGCGTCGACGGGCCACGCAAGGCCGCGATGATCATGCTCGCGCTCAACGAGGATCAGGCCGCCAAGCTGTTCGGCATGATGACCGACGAGGAGATCAAGGAGATCACGACAGCGATGGCGAGCCTCGGCAACGTGCAGGGCAGCACGGTCGAGGCCTTGTTCGTCGAGTTCGTCGAGCAGATGTCGTCCACCGGCTCGGTCGTCGGCACCTTCGATAGTACGGAGCGCCTGCTGCTCAAGGTGCTCGATAATGATCGCGTACAAAACATCATGGATGAGGTGCGCGGTCCCGCGGGCCGTACCATGTGGGACAAGCTTGGCAACGTCAACGAAGCGGTGCTGGCGAACTACCTGAAGAATGAGTATCCGCAGACGGTGGCCGTCGTGCTCTCCAAGGTCAGACCGGAAAATGCCGCGCGCGTTCTCGCCACGCTGCCGGAAGAATTCGCGATGGAAGTCGTCATGCGCTTGCTCCACATGGAGGCTGTGCAAAAAGAGGTCATTGACGACATCGAGATGACCTTGCGCACAGAATTCATGAGCAACCTGGCGCGGACCAACCGGCGCGACAGCCATGAGGTGATCGCCGACATTTTCAACGGCCTCGACCGCAACTCGGAGTCGCGATTTCTGAGCGCATTGGAAGACCGCGACAAAGACGCCGCGGAGAAGATCAAAGCGTTGATGTTCACTTTCGAGGATCTGAGCGACCTCGATCCGAGCGGTATTCAGACACTGCTGCGCAATATCGAAAGAGACAAGCTCGCACTCGCGCTCAAGGGTTCATCCGAGACCATCCGCAATCTGTTTTTCACCAATATGTCTGAGCGCGCCGGCAAGATATTGCGCGAAGAAATGGATGCCATGGGCCCGGTGCGACTTCGTGACGTGGACGAGTCCCAGGCGCATATCGTCACCGTGGCCAAAGACCTCGCGGATTCAGGGCAAATCATGATCGTCGACACCAAGAGTGAAGACGAGCTTGTGTACTGAGCGGTAGGACATCATGCAAAAGTGCGACAAATTTCTTTTCGATACCGAATTCGACGTCGGCAAATGGGATCCGGGCGGCACGGGCGTTACGCTCCAGGACGACGAAATCCTCACCAGACAGCACCTCGACGAGGCCCACGCCGAGGGTTACGCCGTCGGCAAAGCGGAGGGGCGGACAGAGGCCGAGGGCGAATCCTCGCGCATGGCGGCGCACGCGCTCGAGCGCTTTGCCCGCGACTTCGCCGCCATGAAGGAAGCGCACGCAAACGCCCTCGCGCATCACGCGCGCGAGGCCACTGCCCTTGCCGTGGCCGTCGCCAGAAAACTGGCACCAGCACTGATGACCGCGCAGCCGCTGGCCGAGATCGAGGCGCTGATTACCGACTGCCTATCGCGAATCATGGGCGAGGCCAGGGTTGTCGTGCGTGTGCAGAACGATTTGGTGGAGGCGCTCGATCAGCGGATCGAAGCGCTCACAAAACAGTTGGGCTTCGACGGCCAGGTCATTCTGCTGGGCGAAGACGGGCTGGCGTCCGGCGACTGCCGTGTTGAGTGGGCCGACGGTGGTGCCGAACGGAACACCGCGAGCCTCGCCAACGCTCTCGACGAGGCCATCAACCGGCTGGTGCAGGCAGGCGTGGCCGACGCGCCCCAGAATCTGGCGGACGAGCCAACAGCCGGGTCCGCGAGTGTCGCGCAACCGGCGCCACAGTTAGCGACGTAGGAGATAGCGATGTCAGACAACGAAGATCTTGAATTCGAGGAGCTCGAGGCCGAAGGCGATGGCGAGGCCCAAAAGCAGCCGACACCTCCGGCGGAGACCGCCGACACCGAGCAGCCGAGCGAGGCGGCTGCAAGTCCTGGTGAGGAGGCCGCCGGTCCGGGTGAGGAAACAGCGGAGCCGGACGCGGAGGAAAGCCACGACGTCGCCACCGGTGACATGCCGCGCAATTCAAAAGACTTGGAAGCTGTTTACGACATTCCCGTGCAGGTCTCGGCCGTGCTCGGCCAATCGAGCATGAAAGTCAGCCAGCTGCTCAAGCTAGGACGCGGCGCGGTCGTCGAACTCGACCGCAAGGTAGGGGAAGCGATCGACATTTACGTCAATGACCGCCTCGTCGCCCGCGGCGAAGTCGTGGTCGTGGAAGACCGCTTGGGTGTCACCATGACGGAGATCATCAAGACCTGACGCGCGTCATCCGGAATCGGAGCGCGTTCGGATAGGTTTGATTTGGACCAGGAGAACGTCATGAGACTTCTGATCATTGGCTCACTCGACGGCCAGATCGGCGCGGCTAGCAAAATCGCCATCGCGCGCGGCGCGAAGGTTTTGCACGCCGCGAACATCGAGCGCGGCTTGGAAACACTCCGGGCCGGGCGCGGTGCCGAGTTGGTGATGATCGATGCCAACGAGGACATCGAGCGCCTGATCCAAAGTCTGACCTCGGAACGCATTGCCGTGCCAGTGGTCGCGTGCGGTACCGCCGTGGACTCGCAGCTCGCAGTGCGTGCGATCAAGGCCGGGGCGAAAGAATACATTCCCCTACCGCCCGAGCCCGATCTGATCGCGGCGGTGATCGAGGCCGTGGCCGAGGAAAGCCAGTCACTGATCTACAAGGACCCGGCGATGGTAAAAGTGATCCGGTTTGCGGATCAAATCGCGCCGTCTGAAGCAAGCGCCCTGATCACAGGAGAATCCGGGACCGGCAAAGAGGTTCTGGCGCGTTACATCCATCGCAAGAGCCGACGCGCCGAGGCGGCCTTTATCTGCGTGAACTGCGCGGCGATTCCCGACAATCTACTCGAATCGGAGCTCTTCGGTCACGAGAAGGGCGCGTTTACCGGCGCTATCGCCCGCCGCATCGGCAAATTCGAAGAAGCCCACAATGGCACTCTGTTGCTCGACGAGATCAGCGAAATGGATCCTCGTCTGCAGGCCAAGCTGCTTAGGGCGTTGCAAGAGCAGGAGATCGACCGTGTCGGCGGCACCAAGCCCATCAAAGTCGACCTGCGCGTCATTGCCACAAGCAATCGCGACCTAACCAGAGAAGTGGCGGCCGGGCGCTTTCGCGAAGACCTCTATTTTCGGCTCAACGTCGTGACGTTGATTATCCCGCCACTGCGCGAACGGCCGCAGGACGTCGAAATGCTGGCCAAGCATTTCGTTCGCAAGTACGCCGAAGCAAATGGTGTACCCGTCCGGCATCTCACCGCCGAAGCCATGGCAACGCTGCAACGCTATCATTGGCGTGGCAATGTGAGGGAGCTCGAAAATACCCTGCACCGTGCCGTGCTGTTGGCCAACGGCGACGAAATTGACCTTGAAGCCATCATCTTGGAGAGCGGTTCCGACGGGGCGGCAATACCGGCTCCAGGAAACGGCGCGGCTGAGCCACCGCAGACCGCCGGCGTTAGCGCCTCCTCGGCAGGCCATCTAGTCGGCAAGACCGTTGCCGAAGTAGAGCGCAATCTCATTATCGATACGCTCGGCCATTGCCTCGGCAACCGCACACACGCCGCCAACATTCTCGGCATTTCGATCCGCACGCTGCGCAACAAGCTGAAGCTCTACAGCAACGAAGGCGTCTCCGTACCGAGACCCGGCGAGAGCGGGCAAGCTGCTCTCTGAACGAGCGGCCGCCGGAAAAAAATAGCGACTAGCGAAGCATGACGAACGTCGAACAGACCTCACCCCCGTCTGGCCTTGCGAGCCTGTTGAACACGCTCAAGCGCGGCGATATCGCGCTGGCCCTCGGCGTGATCGGGATCCTGGTCGTACTGATCATGCCAATGCCGAGCTGGTTGCTCGACATCTCGCTCGCCCTCTCCATGGCGCTCTCCGTGCTCATCTTGATGACGGTTCTATTCATCAATCGAGCGCTCGATTTGAGCGCGTTTCCGACCATCCTGCTGATCGCAACGATGCTGCGCCTGTCGCTTAACCTCGCTTCGACCCGCCTGATTCTGGCGCACGGTCACGAAGGGACCCACGCCGCGGGACGCGTGATCGAGGCGTTCGGAAACTTCGTTATGGGCGGCAACTTCGTGATCGGCATCATCGTGTTTGCGATCCTGGTCATCGTGAACTTCATCGTCATCACGAAGGGCGCCGGGCGCATCGCCGAGGTAACCGCGCGCTTTAGCCTCGACGCGATGCCGGGCAAACAGATGGCGATCGACGCGGACCTCTCGGCCGGGCTGATCAACGAAGACGATGCCCGCCAACGCCGCGAGGAACTGGAGCAAGAGACCAATTTCTTCGGCGCGATGGACGGTGCCTCGAAATTCGTGCGCGGCGACGCCATCGCCGGCTTGTTGATCACCTTCATTAACATCGTGGGCGGCATCATCGTTGGGGTCGGTCAAAATAGCATGAGCTTTGGCGACGCGACCCAGACCTATGTCCTACTCACAGTCGGCGACGGGCTCGTTTCGCAGATTCCCGCTTTGATTGTGTCGACGGGCGCGGGTCTTTTGGTCACCAAAGCGGGGGCGACTGGATCTACCGACCGGATCATATTCGGTCAACTCGGCGCCTTTCCTCGCGCCATGGGCCTGACCTCGGGCCTGTTGGTTGCCCTGGCCATACTGCCGGGCATACCAATGCCGCCGTTCTTGATACTCGCGGCGCTGACGGGATTCATGGCTTGGCGCACCGCCAAGAACCAGACGACAGCCACGGCGGAAGCGGGCGAAGCGGCGACCCAACAAATGCCGACTGAGGAATCGGATCAGCCGATCACAACCGCGCTCCATATCGACAGCCTCCGCCTCGAACTAGGCTATGGATTGTTGGGCCTAATCGATAATCAACAGGGGCAGCGCCTGACCGACCAGGTCAAGGCGCTCAGACGTCAACTCGCCACCGAGATGGGTTTCGTCATGCCCTCGGTGCGCATTCAGGACAACATGCAGTTGTCATCCAACGCCTATGTGATTCGCGTCAAGGACATCGAAGCGGCTCGCGGCGAGCTGCGCCCCGCCATGCTGCTCACGATGGACCCAAAGGGTGAGAGCATCCCTCTTCCCGGCGAGGAGACCACCGAGCCGACGTTTGGAATGCCGGCCAAATGGATCAATGAAGCCGAGCGCGAAGAGGCCATGTTCCGCGGTTATACGGTGGTTGATCCGACAACAGTCGTTACCACACACCTCACCGAGGTGGTCAAAGACAACATGGCTGAGCTGCTGTCCTACAGCGAAACCCAGAAGCTGCTGAGTGACCTGGACCCCGAGCATCAGAAGCTCGTCGAAGACCTGATCCCCGCGCAGATCACGAACGGCGCGGTACAACGGGTGCTGCAAAACCTGCTGCGCGAGCGCGTTTCGATCCGCGATTTACCCACTATCCTCGAGGGCATCGCCGACGCCGTCGCGCATACGCAAAATATCACCTACATCACCGAGATGGTGCGCGCCCAGCTTGCCCGACAGATTTGCTCCGCGAATGCCAACCCCAGCGGCATCATCCCGCTCGTCACCTTGTCGCCGGATTGGGAGCAAGCCTTTGCGGAAAGTCTCGTCGGTACTGGCGACGACAAACAGCTCGCAATGCAGCCGAGCAAACTGCAGGATTTTATCAACCAAGTACGCGAAGCCTTCGAACGATACGCCATGCTGGGCGAACTTCCGGTTTTGCTGTCGAGTCCGGCGATCCGACCCTATGTGCGGTCGATCATCGAACGGTTTCGACCGGCGACCGCTGTCATGTCCCAAAACGAAATTCACCCAAAGGCCAAGCTCAAGACCTTGGGACAGATTTGAGGAAAGGCTGTTCGCTATGGATACCGAGCAAATACGGCACGGCGGAGCGTCAGGTATGGCGAGCTGGCATGTCGGGCACAGTATCTCAGTAGGTCCAGCCGCGCCCCCACAAAGGGCGCTCGGAGAACGCTGATGAACGTCGTCCCTATCCACGAACCGCAGCCGCGCGCCCGTGTTCCCGGCGACAATATTGTCACGATCGCGTCGGGAAAAGGCGGTGTCGGCAAGACCTGGCTTGCCACTTCACTGAGTCACGCATTGGCGCGCGCCGGCAAGAGATGCCTGCTGTTCGACGGTGACCTAGGCCTCGCCAACGTCGATGTGCAACTCGGCCTCAGGGTCGAAAGAGATCTCACGGCCGTAGTCAGTGGCCGCCGCCAGCTGGGTCGGATTATCACGACCTACGGCGCAGGCGGCTTTGACATCATCGCCGGCCGTTCTGGCTCCGGCGGCCTGAACTCGCTGATTCCCTCGATTCTTAGCATGCTGCGCTCGGACTTGATCGCTCTCTCCAGCGACTACGACGTGGTCATCGCTGATTTGGGGGCCGGCATCGCACCGGCCGTGCGCGAACTCGTGATCAACTGTGGTGCCTGTATCGTCGTGGCCACGGCCGACCCCACGTCGTTGACGGATGCATATGCTTTCATAAAACTGACCGCGCTCGACCGACCGGAGACGAATATTCGCGTTGTCATCAATTTGGCGAAGGATCTGGCCGAGGGAGAGGCGACGTACGCAACGCTGCACCAAGCTTGTGAGAACTTCTTGAAGTTCTCGCCGCCGCTCGCTGGCATTATTCGGCAAGACCAGCACGTTACCGATTCTATTCGGCATCAAGTCGCCACCTACACTCGCTATCCCAACTGCACGGCGATGGCGGATGTGGAAGCCATCGCCACACACCTTCGATCCTCCGAGACATGAACCTTGGAACGATCCTGCTGATCCCCGCGGCGGCACAGCGGCCCGCTGGGGTCGCGAGTGGCGGATCGGCGGCGCTCGGTACTGCGGCGGCGGGTCCAGCCGCGACAACCAGGATCGAAGGGATCATCGCGGCGGCCCATGCCACGGGGCGGCTGCAGCTCCGCACCCGTGCGGGTGTATTCTCGTTATCAAGTCGCACCAACTTACCGGTCGGCAGCCGCGTGGCACTGGAAGTTCGTCCGCAGGGCGGACAGCTCGTAGGAAAAATCATCGCGATCGAACGTCGCGGCTCGGAGACGTCCCCTGGCACCCGGCGCATCCTCCCGAACCTGCTGCCTGCCGATGCGCTGGGTCGCGGCAGCACACCGTCTCAAGGAGCGTCGGCAACGGCGGTGGCCGGCCAGCCGACGCTGTCGCTCGCCCTGGCGCGAAATTGGCCGAATCTCGATCTGGCACTCGAATTGATTGGCAAGCTCGACCCGGAGATGGCAAAGCAGATTATTCAAACTCTTTTGCCGAATGTTCAAGGGCGCTTGGCGGCGGCGCTGCTCGCCTTCATCGGCGCCGTGCGCAACGGCAACATCGAGGCGCTCCTCGGTCGCGATGGCAATCGAATACTGGATCGGGCCAAGGACAAGCGCCTACGCGCCGACCTCGGTCGCGATCTGACGAGCTTGCGGAAAATGGCTGAGGAAAGGGGCAATGGCCCGTGGCGAGCCTTATTCATTCCGTTAGTTGATGACACGGAGATCAGCCAGGTGCGGTTTTTCGTGCGCCGCAAGCAAGACGAAGCACCTGACGGGGGCCCAGCGCACGACGACAATACTCGTTTCGTCGTCGAGGCCGACCTGAGCATGATCGGGCCTTTGCAACTCGATGGATTTGTCGCGCCGAAACGCCTCGACCTGATTGTGCGAAGCCGCTCGCCACTGCCAGAAGATTGGCGCAACGATATTCGAAGTATCTTTGACGAGGCCGCCCAACTTAGCGGCGTCGCCGGCGCCGTCGCCTTTCAGGCAATGCCGGTCTTTCCGGTCCTACCCTTGGAAGAGGATTTGGTCGCGGGCGGTGGAGGTTGGTTTGCATAGAGTTCACGCATGGCTTGACGAAAAATGGACCAGGCCGCGGCAAAGTTCAGGCCCGCGATAACGGCGGCGACGCCGATATCGGGCCAGCGCGTAGCCGTTCCAAACACGCCTACCCCGGCGAGCACCACCGCAATGTTGTTCAAGGCGTCATTGCGGCTGCACAGCCACACCGAGCGCAGATTTACGTCACGGCCGCGGTGAGCGAAGAGTAGCGTCGCGCAACCCACATTGGCCACGAGCGCCGCCAACCCGACGGCTCCCATCGTCGTCGCATCGGGCGTGCCTGAACTTAGTGCGCTCCGCACGCCTTCCGCCAGGACGATACAGCCAAACACGGTCATCGTCAGAGCCTTGGCAAGTGCCGCGCCCGCCCGCCACCGAATGGAGCGATCAAGCACGACCAAGGTCAGAATGTAGGCCGTGGCGTCTCCGAAGAAGTCCAAGGCGTCGGCGTGCAGCGCGACAGATCCCGAAAGCAGGCCAAATCCCACCTCCACGCCAAACATGACGGCGTTGACCAGCAGGACGATCCATAAAACCCTTCGCAGCTTGGCGCCGCGGCCGTTCGACGCGTCGATGCCATCTCCACCATGTCGCGGACAACCGATCACGAAATCCACCCCGCCCCCTGAGCCGGCTCACGGACATGCTCTGCCATATCGGAAACCATGCGCCGGACATGCGCGTCCGCGGCTGAATAGAAGATGTTACGGCCACGCCGCTCCTGCTTGAGCACGCGCTGGGCGCGCAACAGCCGCAAGTGATGACTGGTCAAGGATGGCGATAACCCGAGCCGTTGCGACAAATCCCCGACCGTAATCGGCTCATCCAAACAGGCCATGACAATCCGCAACCGCGACGGCTCGCCCAACAGGTGGAACAATTCGGCCAAAGATCTCGCTTGCTCGTCGGTCAGCACATTAACCTCGCCGCGCTCGGAGCCAATATATGAATATATGCTCATATATTTAATTGATGTCTGGCGGCCAGGGAAGCCTCTCTTTGAGAAACATGCAAATAAGGCCCCATGGAGCCCACGAGAGCTCAATCGGCGCCACCGCCGCTCAGAGCCAGCCGAACGGCCCCTTCCCTGACACCAGGGCTTTTTATGGCGATCCCCGCCGCCGGAATATTGTGCCGCCGACTTCGTCTTGAAATTTCTGTTCGCGCCGCACCTGCTCGCGTTTCAGAGCGGCCGCCCTATGGTCCGCTGTAATCTCGTACCTCTTTAGTTCCCTAAATGCCGCCGCGATATGTTCCCGCGCCTCGACCATTTCATCGTCCACACTGGCGCCGGCAATCGCCATCGCCTGCTGCCGTTCCCTCACGACCTCGGCGAATGGGCCAAAGGCGATACCGGCCCCGATCGATGTCGTAGCGAACCGCCGCTCGGTGTTTAGCTCCGCTCCCATCCGCTCGATTTCGCTGTCGATCGCGTCACGGCGACGTTCCAAGACCGAGAGCGCGCTGCGCATCTCGTCCACCTTCGCGCGATGCAGGCGGATCAGAGTCCTCAACCCCTTCATCGCACTTCATTTCGCTCGGCGATCTCCTGCGGCGTAAGGCCCGACAAATCCTCGGATACCTCCTCCGACTTCTGCACGGCTAATATCTCTGCCAGTTGCGCATAGCCGGACGCCAGATCGGCGCGCTCGTTCTTATCTTGCGTGAGAAATTGTTCCAGAGCGGGGTGGTGTTGGATCGCTTCGTCGACCGCCTGATCGGTGCCTGGCCGGTAGGCCCCAAGGCGGATCATTTCCGCCATGTCATCATAAACCGCCATCAGCCGCTTGGCATGATTGACCAATCGGTTTTGTTCTTCCGTATTGCAGCCCGGCATGGTCCGCGAAATGCTGCGCAACACGTTTACGGCGGGGTAACGGCCGCGTTCCGCGATGGCGCGCTCCAGCACAATGTGCCCGTCAAGTATGCCGCGCACGGCATCGGCGATCGGCTCGTCATGGTCGTCGCCCTCGACGAGCACGGTAAACAGCCCCGTAATGGTCCCTTGACCGACACCGGGCCCGGCCCGCTCCAGCAGCTTGGGCAATTCCGCGAATACCGTAGGTGTATAACCCTTGCTCGTGGGCGGCTCGCCCGCCGACAAGCCTATTTCGCGCTGGGCCATCGCGAATCGAGTGACGCTGTCCATCAGGCACAAGACCGCCAAGCCCTGATCCCGAAAATACTCCGCAACGGACAAGGTAAGATGGGCGGCCTGACGTCGCATCAGCGCGGATTCATCCGAGGTGGCGACGACCACGACGCTGCGCGCCATACCCTCGGGCCCGAGATCGTCCTCGATGAACTCCTGAACCTCCCGCCCCCGCTCGCCAATGAGCCCAATGACCGTAACGTCGGAAGCCGTATAGCGAGCCAGCATAGAGAGCAATATCGACTTGCCTACCCCGGAGGCAGCGAATATACCCATTCGCTGCCCCTGGCAGCAGGTCAGGAAACTGTTGATGGTGCGCACGCCCAGATCCATTTTGCCGCCAACGCGGCGCCGTTCGTGTGCCGAAGGGGGCGGACGCCGAAGCGGATAGGCAATCGCGCCCGGGGGCAGCGGGCCGCGCCCGTCAATTGGCTCACCGAAAGCGTTGATCGCGCGCCCGAGCCAACCGCGATCCGGCGTGATGACGGGCGAAGAATCGACGAGAATGACTTTGCAGCCAACGCCAACACCGTCGAGCGACGTGAAAGGCATGAGCAGCGCCAGGCCATCACGAAATCCAACCACCTCACAGGGTATGGTCCGTTCGACGCGAGCCAAGACGTCGCAACGCGCGCCGATGCTCAACATGCCTTGTAGGCCAGCGCATTCGACTAGCATGCCGAGTACTGCGGTCACCCGGCCATGGAACTGCACCGGCGAGACCCGCTCGACTTCGGCAATCAAATGTGCGGCAGTACTCTTCATCGGCTGATGTGCAGCGCCCAAATAGGTCGAATGCGGCGCGAGGCGCCCGTTAGCGATCCTGCCGATTCGCCGTTAACGTATGGTAAACATTAAGAAATTAGCCCCTCGAAGAGACTGCCTACCAATCCCTTACCGGTTATTAATGGATTTTTAACCGTCCCTAGTGTCTCATAGGGTCAATGGTTAAGGGATAATGTCGATAACGCGATCTAGGGTTTTGAAATATGCGGCTTCTCCTTGTCGAAGACGATTCCGCCACCGCGCAGGGCATCAAGGCAATCCTGACCAGCGAAGGCTACGTCTGTGACACTACCGATCTGGGCGAGGACGGCCTCGAGATCGGCAAACTGTACGATTACGACATCATCGTGCTCGATCTGATGCTGCCCGACATGGACGGCTATGAGGTCCTCCGGCGACTGCGCGCGGCAAAGGTCAAGACGCCAATCCTTATTCTTTCTGGCCTCTCTGATTCAGAGCAGAAAATCAAGGGGTTAGGATTTGGCGCCGACGATTATCTGACCAAGCCGTTCGACAAAGGCGAGCTGATCGCGCGCGTTCAGGCGATCGTGCGACGCTCCAAGGGCCACGCCCAATCCGTCATCGTGACCGGCAAGCTAGCGGTCAATCTGGAAAACCGTTCGGTCGAGGTGGACGGCCTGCCGATCCACCTTACCAGCAAGGAGTACGGCATTCTCGAGCTGCTCTCGTTGCGTAAAGGCACGACCCTCACCAAGGAAATGTTCCTCAACCACCTTTATGGCGGCATGGACGAGCCGGAGCTCAAGATCATCGACGTCTTCGTCTGCAAGCTCCGGAAGAAGCTGTCCGCGGCCACCGGCGGCGAGAATTACATCCATACGGTTTGGGGCCGCGGCTACGTACTCAAAGAACCGGGCGCGAGCGGGGCCGAATCCGAGGCGAGAAACGTCGCCTAAACGGCCGTCAGCGCCAAGTTACTGAGAAACTAATCGTTCTTTCGTCGAGGATATCAGGCTCGGCCGCGCGCGCACGCTCCCAACCCTACTCCTCGATCTCAAAGAAACGCGCCAATCCGCCGAGAGGCAGTTGCGCGCGCCATTGTTTCGTTCCCGGAAAAATTTCGCCAGCGCCGCGATCGAAGCCAGGGTGTCCTTGTGGATAGCGATCTCACTCATACCGCCACACCATGGGACTGAACATCTAGTGGATAGAATCCAACTAGTGCGCCGTTTCACTGGCCAAATGGTAAACGCCGCGCTGGCCTTTCATGGGCATGAACTTCGTGGTTAGCCCAATCACCGTTTCCGCGCCGCCGAGATAGAGAAACCCGTCCGAAGGCATCAAGTGGCTGATTCGGTCGAGCACCTCGACCTTGAGGTTCTGATCAAAATAAATCAGCACGTTGCGGCAAAAAACGATGTCGAAGGCACCGAGCTTGGAAAAATCGCCCATCAGATTCAGTTGGCTATAGCGCACCATGCCACGGATCGCTGGGTCGATCTGCCACATGTCGCCAACCTTCTTAAAATATTTCACGAGCAGCTGAATCGGAAGGCCGCGTTGGACCTCGAACTGCGAATAAACGCCCGCCTTGGCTTTCTCCAGCACTTCGTCCGAGATGTCGGTGGCAACAATATCGGTGCGCCACCCGGCAAGCTTTTGGGCTTCCTCGCGCAAGCACATGGCGAGCGTATACGGCTCCTGACCGGTCGAACAGGCCGCGCACCAAATACGAATATGTTTTTTTGCCTCGCGCGCCTTTAAGAGCGCTGGCAGGAGCACCTCGCGGAAGCTTTCGAACGGACGAACATCCCGGAAGAAGAATGATTCGTTCGTCGTCATGGCCTCAGTGATGTCCTTGAGCAACGGTTCTTCGCTGTTGCTACGGAGCGCCGCCATGAGGCCATCGAGGCCATCGAGGCCGCGCTGGCGCGCAATCGGCAGCAAGCGGCTTTCGACCAGATAGACCTTTTCTTTGGTCAGCGCGAGGCCGGAGCGCTCTTTCAAAATCCCGCTAAGCAGCTCGAAATCTTCGGGCTTCACCGCCGCGCCTCCTCAATCAACTTCATGACATGCGATGAGATAAAATCGAGCGGCAGAACGGCGCTGCATAAGCCCCCAGTCGCGACGGCGCCCGGCATCCCCCAGACGACACTGGACGCCTCGTCTTGAGCAATGACCGTGCCGCCGGCTTCGACCATCTTAAGGCTGCCGGCCAGGCCGTCGTGGCCCATGCCGGTCATGATCAGCGTCAGGCCAGCCGATCCATAAACGGTGGCCACACTGCGCAGCATCACGTCGACCGCAGGACGGCAAAAGTTCTCCGGCGGCTCTTGATTGAGTCGAATGACTTTTTTTCCATCCGCCATACCGACCGTCATGTGGTAATCGCCAGGCGCAAGATACATGCGGCCGCCAACCACGGGCTCACCCGCGACACCTTCGGCACATGGCACACCCGCGGTACGCGCCAAGTGCTCAGCCAGGATGGTGGTGAAGGTCGCCGGCATGTGCTGCGTAATAAGGATCGGCAGTGTAATTCGCTTCGCCAGCGCCCCGAGCACCTTGAACAGGGCCTGTGGTCCGCCGGTCGAGGCTCCCACCGCAAGAACTCGGGGCGGGGTTGCAGACGGCTCACGGAGGGTGATCGGCGCCTGGCCATAGAGGCCGCTCTGAACGCTCCTTTTTGGCGAGCCCGCCGATGAGCGTCCACTGCGTCGAGTGGCGTGATCTCCGGAGGACTCCCGCGTACGCGCCTCGTCCGATTCGGTCGACGTCGCTGACTTCCTACCGTGCGCAGCCCATGCAGCCGCGCCGAGCGCTTTCACTTTGGCGACTAACTCTTGGCCGAAATCCTTGCCCGCACCTAACTCACGCGACGCGCTCGGCTTGGGAATGAAATCGGAAGCACCCTTGGCCATCGCCTCGATGGTGATTGAGGCACCGCGCCGAGTCAGGGTCGATGCCATGATGACCTTGGTGTTGGGCGCTGCCTCGAGAATCAGGGGCAGCGCATCCATGCCGTTCATCACTGGCATCTCGATATCGAGCACGACGACGTCGATGGAATGCCGCTTGACGAGACTGACGGCCGCTTTGCCATTCGGCACCGTGCTGACCACCTCGATCTCGGGGTCCGCTTGTAGCGTGCGAGCCAACAACCCGCGCACAACGGCGGAATCGTCGACGATCATGACCCGATACGGATCGGGGGAATGGCGCGCCGCCGCCGGCCTGCCAGCTTTTGTCGGAGAAATGGCCACTACAACAACCCTACTTGGGCGAACTTCGATTCGATGATGCCTGTGTCGAAAGGCTTCATGATGAATTCGTTGGCACCCGCCCCGATCGCTTCTTGGATGCGCTCAATGTCGTTTTCGGTGGTGCAGAAAACGACCACTGGCGCCCCACCTCCCTCGCTCCTGCGTAATGCACGCAAGAACTCGATGCCATTCATGACCGGCATATGCCAGTCCAGGAGAATGACGTCGGGCATGTTTTTCGTACACACCTCAAGGGCTTGCTTCCCGTCCTCCGCCTCGACGGTGGTGAACTGAAGCTCCTCAAGCATGCGCCGCGCGACAGAACGGATGGTCTTGGAATCGTCTACAATAAGACAAGTCTTCATGCGCTGACTCCAGTCAGTGCGCGGCAGCCGGCCACAATCCCGTCGCTGGAATCGGCAGCCGGCTTTCTCCTACGCCGCCTGTACGTGGTCCAGGCCGAGCAAACGCTCGACATCGAGAACCACCAGGAGCTTTTCGTCGAGCCGGTAAATGCCCTTGGACACCTCTCGCAGGTTTTCCTCAAGCGTTGGCAGATTTCGCTCGAAGCTCGACGCCGACAGGCTAAGCACTTCGCCGACCGAGTCGATCACCAAGCTGTAGAGTTCGCCGTGGTGCTGGACGACGATACTCATCTCGGGCTGGTCTTCGTCGCGCGGTGGCATGCCGAGGCGCTTGCGGACGTCCACCGCCGTCGAAATCCGGCCGCGGAGGTTGAGGTTGCCCGCGATTTCCGGCGGCGCCAACGGAACTCGGGCGATCCGCTGCGGACCCAGAACTTCCTGTACGCCCAGTACGGGGATGCCGAACCACTGCTCGCCAATCTTCATGGTCACGAAATCTTCGTGTTCGGCCTCGCCGGAGCCATTGGCCCCGGTCTTCTTTACGCCGTGGTTAATGTCGGTCATGCGGCACCTCCGGCCATCGAAATTGTCTGGTCAAGAGCGGCGATCAGCGCGTCGCGATCGAACTTCGCCACGTAGTCGGCAAAGCCCACTTCACGCCCGCGCTCGAAGTCGGTCTTTTCTGTATGTGAGGACAACGCGACGATCGGCGTGTCTTGCCAGCGTGTATCGGACCGACAGGCCTCGGCGAAATCGAAGCCGCTCATGCCCGGCATCTCGATATCGCTAACAATGACGTCGAAGCCCACGCCGTCGTCGCGCATTTTCAGCGCCGTGTCTGCATCGGCCGCAGTTGTCACTTGGTACCCCGCGGACGACAAGATCGGCGCTAACAGGTTACGGAAGAATGGGCTGTCATCGACCAACAGCAGGCGGCGAGCCCCGCTGTGTTCGACCTCGGTACCGTCCCCAAACCAATTGCCAAAACCTTGATTCAGGTAATAACCGACGTCGATCAGGTCGGTTGCCTTGCCTTTGATTACCGCGGTGCCGAGAAATCCGCTGTGCGCGCTCGACATTTCGAAATCCAGGCTGTCCTCGACGATATCCACGATCTCGTCGACCATGAGCCCCATGGTGTGATTGCGGTCGGTGAAGACCACCACCGCCTGCCGGCCCGTTTCCGCCATCGACTGGCTGGCGTCAACCGGCACCAAGGGCATTAGGCTGCCGCGATACTGCACCACCGGGCGGCCATCCGAGCGCTCAATCGATTCGATTTCGATTTCCTCGAGGCGCGCCACCAGCGAGAGTGGAACCGCCTTGGGATTGGCGTTGCCGGCACGGAATACGAGCAATGCGGTCCGTTCGCCGGCCGCCGCCTCGCGCCGCTCGGTGGTCGTGTCGGCATCGGCCTCGCGATCGTGCTGTTGCCCCGTAGCGGCCGAAATGCCGTTGGGATCGAGGATCATGATCACGCTGCCATCACCGAGAATTGTATTCCCCGAGAACATGCTGACATTGCGCAAGATGGGCGATACCGGCTTGACCACGATCTCTTCGGTATCGAAGACACGATCAACGATGATTCCAAATGTGTGGCTGCCGACCTGGGTAACCACGACGAAGGCTTCACTGCCGATCTCGTCGGCAGCGTCGGCGTCTGCCAGTTCGAGAAGTCGATTAAGCGAGACCAACGGCATCAACCGGTCACGCAAGCGGAACACCGGGGTTCCGTGAATAACCTCGATCTTGTGCTCGGAATCGCTCTTGGTGCGAACCAGCTCCAGGACGCTGATCTGCGGAATGGCGAAACGCTCGCCGCTCGCCTCCACGATCAGCGCGGACACGATCGCGAGGGTGAGTGGGATCTTGATGATGAACCTGCTGCCCTTGCCAACCTGGCTGAACAGCACGACGGTACCGCCGATGCGCTCTATGTTGGAACGCACGACATCCAAGCCCACCCCGCGGCCGGATACGCTGGTCACCACGCTCGCGGTCGAGAATCCGGGTTTGAAAATAAATTGGTATACCTGCTGGTCCGTCATGCTTGCCAGGTCGGCCTCGCTCGCGAGGCCGTTTTGCAAGACCTTGGCTTTGATTTTCTCGACGTCGATACCCCGACCGTCGTCTGAGATCTCGATAATGATGTGGCCGCCTTCGTGATAGGCGTTCAGGCGGATCTTGCCGGTCTCGGGCTTACCGGCGGCAACGCGTTCCTCGCCCGATTCCAGTCCATGATCACCCGAGTTGCGTACCATATGGATCAAGGGGTCTTTGATCAGCTCAAGGACTTGACGGTCGAGTTCGGTATCGGCACCGAGCATCTCGAGTTCGATTTTCTTATTCAAGTCGTGCCCCAGGGTACGAACGATCCTGGGCAGCTTGGCCCAGGCGTTGCCCACGGGCTGCATGCGGGTCTTCATCACGCCTTCCTGAAGATCGGTCGTGATATGGCTCAACCGCTGCAACGGCGCCTTGAATTCACTGTCCTCGTGCGTGCGCACCATTTGCAGGAGCTGATTGCGCGCCAGAACAAGTTCGCTCACCGTGGTCATCAGGCTTTCCAGCAGATCCACCCCGACTCGGATGTTCTGTTTGGCGATGCTGCTCTCCGCCACGTCCTGGGGAGCACTGCTCTCGCTGGCCGGACCGGGTGCCGTTTCGGCGGCTGTCTTCGCGGTCACCGCCACGGGCTCGGGTGCCGCCTCGTCAGAACGACCCAGCACCTCATCGCGCGTCGAGGCGACGACGGCCATGACCTCGGAAACCAGCTCGTCGGCCACGCCAAGCTCCTCGAGAGTGGTCGTCAGGTGCGAAGCGACAGCGTCGAAATGGCTGTCGTTCAACCCGGCCTCAACGAGATGGGCATGAATCGCGCCTAGATCGCTATGGGCTTGGTCCGCCGGCCCGCCGAGCGCCCCAGCTAGATAGGCACTTTGCTTTTGGCGCAGGCTGTCCATATCGACGTTTTCGAAGAAGTGCAGGAGAGCCGCGTCGCCTAGCACCTTC
>JAUVWK010000019.1 GCA_030604165.1 Alphaproteobacteria bacterium
CAAGGAAATGCGTCAGGACTGGGTGATGAGCGGCTTCAGACAGTTCGATGCCCCGGTTTCAATCGTTCTGACCTATGACAAGGTCATGGAGCCCGCCGCGGTCAGCCAGTTTGACCTGGGCACAATTTGCTACGGCCTCTGTCTCGCCGCCTGGGAGCGCGGCCTTGGCACGGTGATCAATGGACAGGGGGTTATGCAATCCGACGTGGTGCGCGAAATCGCGGGCATCCCCGACGAGCAAAACATCATGACCTGCGTCGCCATGGGCTATCCGGACGAAGATTTTTCGGCCAACACGGTAAAATCGCAGCGCCGCCAACGGCGCGGCAATCGCCCTATTGTGATTTGCCTGTGTATCGCGTGACGGTCATGGTGGGGTGGTTCGTTGCCGAGCGGAAGAAGAGGACGTTATGATATGAGAGCGGGCCTGCGCCAGTACCTGATCCTTGCCGGTCTGTTGGCCGCATCGCTCGGGTTGGCGGCCGGCGTGGCGCTCGGTGACGAGGCCGATGAGACGGCGCCGGCCACGGGCCATTTCAAGGTGACGGACCCGAGCAATTTGGATGCCGCGACGGCGAGCCGGATCTACGACGAAATGGTGGCTGACATGGTGGCTGCCTACGCCTTGTCGCAAGATCCCAACGCGGCGCGGTATCGCAGCTGGCAGCGCTATAACACGGCACCCTATCGCGCGACCGAGCACGGCGATCGCTATCTCAACAACTATGCCAACCCCGAGGGCGCCGCCTATGGCAAGTTCGAGCAGGCTGGCGTCATGCCCGAGGGCGCGGTCATCGCCAAGGACAGCTTCTCCGTACTGAAGAACGGCCGTAGCTTCGCCGGGCCGCTTTTCCTGATGGAAAAGCTGACCCCCGGCGCCAGCCCCGAGACCCGCGATTGGCGCTACACGATGATCATGCCCGATGGCAGCCTGTGGGGCGCCACCGGCGGCGACAACGCCGAGAAGGTCGCGTTTTGCGCCGCCTGTCACAACGCGGTCGAGCCGGACGCCCTGTTCCTGCTACCGGAGGCCTATCGCACCGGGCCCTGACGGTTGCCATAATCCCCTGTTTTTGGGGGCATTAACGGCTGTCTTAACGGCAATTTAACCACAATCGGCATTTCATGAGGCTCCACGGGGAGCGGCGGGTGAAGCCTTGCTGTCGGGGGCGACGCGCCGGCGAGCCGTGGGGGTCGCCCTCCCCGATCGCAGCGCCAGACGTTGACGAATGTGAGCCCATGATCAGCCAGCGCCGAGCTGTCGCCATACCGTCGTTTATCGCCGCGATGCTCGGCCTGTTGGCCTTGGCTGCCTGTGACGTGCCGTTCGGTCATCAATTGCCGCCGAACCTGGCGGCCCGGAAAACGCATCCGAACCCACCGGTTGTGCCGCCGGTTTCGAGCGGGCCGCAGCCCCGAATCTCGGAGCCCATGTCGTCGATGACGGCGAACTTGATCCCGCTGCCCAAACTAAAGCCGTCTCGCGTCGGCCCGGCGGGGCCGGCCAGGGGGGAGCCGATCGACATTATCGGTCTAAGCCAGGCCGAGACGGCGGGTCTGCTCGGCATGCCCAAGGCGGAACGCGACATGGCGCCCGCCAGGGTCTGGCGCTATGAGACCGCCGATTGCGCACTCGACGTTTTTTTCTATCTGGACGTCTCGCACAACGAATTTCTGGCGCTGCAATATTCCGAACCCGGAAAGTCGGCCTTTGAGGCCACGGGTTGGGACTGTCTGCAAGAAATACGTAGCAAACTAATTCGTTAGCGATTTCGGTTAAGACACGGCTTTAGCCGGTTTTCCTTAGCCGCGCGCCCGCCGGCCTGGACAATCAGGTCGAGTAACGCCATTTGGGGGGTTGATCCCGAGGGCCGGTGGAGCGCCCTGCCCGGGTCGATTCGGGCCTTTCAAGCGGAAATCCAAAGTTAATAGGTCGTTTCTAAGATGGCGCATGACGGTTGACAGGCGACGATGTGATTAGCTATTTGGGCGCCCGACGCGGCTACGCCGGGCGACGGGCGGCGCCGATGAGACGTGACACCGAGGCAGAGGCAGGAGCGGACTTGAATCAGGATTTGCCCAGGGCAAGCCGCCGTTGGGCCATGTTCCTCGATTTCGACGGAACGCTTGCCGAAATTGCCGCGCGCCCGGACCTGGTTGTCATCGACAAACGGCTCCCGGAGGCGCTTCGCGCGTTGCGAGACGCTCTGGATGGCGCCGTCGCAATTATCAGCGGCCGCCCGCGGGCCGAGCTCGACGCCATGCTCGCGCCGCTGGTTTTGCCGATCGCCGGCCTGCATGGGCTCGAGCGACGCCGGGCCGATGGTTCCATGGTTTCCCACAACGGGCTGATCCGGGAAATCGAGCAGGTCCGGCGGTCGCTGACCAAGGCCGTCGCCGGACTGGCCGGTCTCCAGCTGGAAGACAAAGGTCTCTCGCTGGCTCTGCACTACCGAGGCGCGCCCGAGCGCCACGACGAATGTCGGGCGATCATGGACAAAGCGCTCGATGAGCATCGCGATTGCCTGGACCTACTCAACGGCAAGATGGTCTTCGAAATCAGGCCGAAAGGAATCGACAAGGGCCATGCGATCGAGGCGTTTCTGGACGAGCCGCCATTCTCCGGCAGAATTCCGGTCTTTGTCGGGGATGACATCACCGATGAAGACGGCTTCGCCGTGGTCAATCGGTTGGGCGGTATCACCGTGCATGTGGGCGCCACGGCAGCCACGGGGGCGAGTTGGCGTGTGAGTTCGGTCGATCGGCTTCTCGCGTGGCTGCAAGAATCCGCCTCCCACATTGCCGCCGACACCGGTGCGCCGGTCGAGAAGAGAGATAATGCCTAACCTCGATTTAGGGCCTAACCTCGATTTAGGCGTCATCGGCAATTCCAGTTACGGCGCCCTCGTGGATAAACGCGGACGCATGGTGTGGTGCTGTCTGCCGCGGTTCGATGGCGATCCGGTGTTCTGCCATCTCTTGAACGGTGGCGATGAGGTGGAACCAACGACCCGCGGCGTGTTCGAGGTGGCGGTCGAGGGCCTCGTCCGCAGCGAGCAATCCTACCTGTCGAATACGGCGGTGCTGGTCACGCGCCTCTACGATGAAGCCGGAGGCTGCGTCGAAATCACCGATTTTGCGCCGCGGTTCATGCAATATAACCGCAAATTCCGTCCCACCACGCTGGTGCGGATCGTGCGGCCGGCCGCCGGCACGCCACGGATCCGGATCATCGTGCGCCCGACCTTCGACTACGGCGCGAGCCTGCCGCAGATCACCCATGGCAGCAATCACATCCGCTTTGTCGGTTCGGCCCTGACCTTGCGGCTGACCACGGACGCGCCCACGACCTACATTCTCGACGAGGCGTCGTTCCTGCTGGAGGAGCCCGTGTCGCTGGTCCTTGGGCCGGACGAATCGCTGGCCGATTCGCCGCGCGAGACGGCGGGGCGCTTCCTGGATCGAACGCTGAGCTACTGGAAGGAATGGGTGCGTCAGCTCGCCGTGCCGATCGAATGGCAGGAGCCAGTGATCCGCGCCGCGATCACCCTCAAACTGTGCAGTTTCGAAGAGACCGGGGCCATCATCGGGGCGATGACCACGTCGATACCGGAGGCCGCCAACAGCGGCCGCAATTGGGACTACCGCTACTGCTGGCTGCGCGACGCCTATTTCGTGGTTCGTGCGCTGAACCGCCTCGGCGTCGTGGTGACCATGGAAAACTACCTGCGCTATTTGGCCAATGTCGTGGCCGAGGCCGATGGGGTCAGGCTGCAACCGGTCTATGGCATCGGCCTGGAGGAGCGGCTGCACGAACGTCAGGTCGAGAGCTTGGCCGGTTATCGGGGCATGGGGCCGGTCCGGGTCGGCAACCAAGCCTACCAGCAGATTCAGCACGACACCTATGGCCACGTGGTGATGGCCTCGACCCAGGCATTCTTCGACAAGCGGCTGTTGCGGCCCGCCACGGAGCGCACCTTCTTGCAGCTCGAGACCGTGGGTGAAAAAGCCTTTCAGCTTTTCGACCAGCCGGACGCCGGGATGTGGGAACTGCGCACGCGCGCCAAAGTGCACACCTCCTCCAGCCTGATGTGTTGGGCGGCCTGCGATCGCTTGGCCAAGATCGCCGCGCATCTCAAACGCCCCGAGCGCGCGCGCGATTGGCGCGACAAGGCCGATGTCGTTCGCCGGACCATCATCGAGCGCGCTTGGAATGAGGATCTAAAGAGCTTTGTCGAAAGCTTCGGCGGCACCGAGGTCGATGCCAGCCTGCTGCTCATGCGTGAAGTGGGATTTTTGGAGATCACCGATCCGCGCATGATTTCGACCTTCGCCATGATCGAGCGCAGGCTCAAGTCGGGATCGCATCTCATGCGCTATCATGCAGCGGACGATTTCGGCCAGCCGAGTAGTTCGTTCGTTATCTGCACATTCTGGTATATTGAGACGCTGGCTGAGTTGGGACGCGAGGATGAGGCCAAGGATATGTTCGAAAGCCTGCTCGCCTGCCGAAACCATGTTGGCCTGTTATCCGAGGACGTCGATCCGAGTAGTGGCCAACTGTGGGGGAATTACCCGCAGACCTATTCCCTGGTGGGCTTGATCAATTGTGCCCGTCGCCTGAGTAAGCGCTGGGAAGACGTCTTGTGAGCGCGCGGCCCGATCCCGTCGTTGCCGCTCGGTTGGTCGAGCCGACCCCGGGAAAAAGAAGCGCGGGCCGCATCGTCGTCGTCTCCAATCGGGTTGCCATCGCGCGCAAGGGTGCGGTGGCCGGCGGCCTCGCGGTGGCGCTGCTCGCGGCGTTGCGGGCGCGGGGCGGCTTGTGGTTCGGCTGGAGCGGGATGATCAAGGAGTATCCCGGCCGTCGGCCGCGGCGGTTTTCGTCGGAAGGCATCGACTACGCGACCATCGATCTGTCGCCGCTCGATTACGAGGTCTACTACGCCGGGTTCGCGAACCGTACGCTGTGGCCGCTGCTCCATTACCGGCCCGATGTCGTCGCTTTCGAGCAAAAGTTTTTCGATGGCTATCGGCGGGTTAACGCCTTGTTCGCCCGACGTTTGCAGCCGTTGCTACGGCCCGACGATATCGTCTGGGTGCATGATTATCACCTGATGGGGCTGGGCGCGGAGCTGCGCCAGTTGGGCTGCAACCATCCCATCGGCTTCTTTCTCCATACCCCGTTTCCCGCGGTGGAAACCTTCCTCGCCTTGCCGCGACACCGAGAGGTCGTGCAATCGCTGTTCGCCTACGACCTGCTCGGCGTGCAGACCGAGAACGATCAACGCGCCTTGACCGACTATGTTGTGCACGAGGCCGGCGGCAGCGCTGCGAGCGACGGCAAACTCCGGGCCTTCGGCGAGACCACGCGCATCGGCGCGTTTCCGATTTCGATCGACTTGCAAGAGGTCGCCGAGTTGACGGCATCGCCACCCGCGCGCCGGGAATACACCAGGACGAAAAATAGCCTGGGCGGGCGCGCCATGATCATCGGCGTCGACCGGCTCGATTACACGAAGGGCCTGCTGGAGCGCTTTCTGGCGTTCGAACATTTGCTCGAGACCCACCCGGAGTGCCGCAATCGTGTGCACCTGGCGCAAATCGCGCCGCCGTCGCGCGGCGATATTCCGGCCTACGCCGACATGCGCGCCGCGCTGGACGAGGCGGCCGGGCATATCAACGGCCGCTTCTCCGACGTCGATTGGGTTCCCATCCGGTACATGAACAAGGCCTACAGCCGCAGCTCGTTGATGGGGATCCTGCGCGCGTCGCAGATCGGTCTGGTGACGCCGTTTCGCGACGGCATGAACTTGGTGGCCAAGGAATATGTCGCCGCACAAGACGAAGACGACCCCGGCGTTCTGATCCTGTCGCGCTTTGCCGGCGCGGCGCGCGAGCTCGAGAGCGCGCTGATTATCAATCCTTACGATATTGCCGAGGTGACGAGCGCGTTGCACAGGGGCCTCGGCATGTCCCTGGAAGAACGCCGGGAGCGCCATGGCGCCATGATCGAAGTCTTGCGGCGCAACGATCTGAAGGTGTGGTGCGAGCGGTTCCTCGACGCGCTTGGAACGCCGCGCCGTCAATCCCGCTCTGCATGACCCGGGCCGCGCCCGGCCTGGTCGCCGACGTCGGCGGCACGCACGCCCGCTTCGCGCTGTGCCGGCCCGGCGCGCGGCCCGACGCGCCCACGGTCTATCGCAACGATGATTTCCGCGACCTCGGCGAGGTGGCGGAAAGGTTTCTCGCGCAAGCCGGCGGCGCGGCGCGACCCGAGCGGGCGGCCTTCGCCGTCGCCGCGCCCATCGCCGGCGATTGCGTGACACTCACCAACCGCGCCTGGCGGTTTTCGGTCGAGGCGCTGCGCAAACGCTTGGCGCTCGAGCATCTTGCCGTGATCAACGACTTCGCCGCCGTGGCGCTTTCGATTCCCGAGCTCGGCCCGAGCGAGCGCGAGCAGATCGGCGCGGGCGAGGCCATCGCCGGCGCGCCGGTGGCGGTGCTCGGGCCGGGCACCGGGCTCGGCGTGTCGGGCTTGGTCCGCGGCGAGCGCCGGTGGGTGCCCGTCGCCGGGGAGGGGGGGCACGTCGACTTCGCGCCGCTGAGCGAACGGGAAGCCGCTATCCATCGCCTGTTGCAGCAGCGCTTCGCTCATGTGTCGATTGAGCGCATCGCCTCGGGGCCGGGCTTGGTCAATCTCTACCAGGCCATCGCGACGCTCGAGGGCGCGGACGATCAGGTCATCGGCGAGCCGCCCACGCCGGCCGAGATTGCCGCGCGGGCGCGCGGCGAAAGCTGCCCTCTTTGTGCCGAGGCGCTCGCCATATTTTGCGACGTGCTCGGCGCGGCGGCCGGAAACCTGGCGCTTACGTTCGGCGCCCGGGGCGGCGTCTACCTCGCCGGCGGCATCGTTCCCAAACTTGTGGACCAGGTTCGGGCCTCGGAATTCCGCAGGCGATTCGAGGCCAAGGGTCGCTTCGCGGCCTATCTCGAAGCCGTTCCGAGCTATGTCATAACGGCGCCCGACCCGACCCTGATCGGCCTGTCCCATTTGCTCGCGCAAGGCGCACGCACCTAACTCGACGGGCGACCGGCGGACGGCCGGCGAAGAATAGACCGGCACCATGTCAGCATGAGTAATACCAAACCAATAATCGCGTTTACGCTGTTCTGCGGAGGCGATATTGCTGGCGTGGTCTATGACCTGATGACTCGTTCGCGGGGCGAAAAAGAAACGCGCAAGGCCGCAAGAACAGGGAGAGGATCAAACTGCCATTTATCGAAAACGGATAACGGCCGTATGGACGGCAATGCTTGGTGCTGCGTTTGTTTTCGCCGGTGGTGCCTTGACGCCTTCAGATGCCTCAGCCGATGGAGAGCTTCGCGTGCTCACCTGGGAGGGGTACACGCATGCCAGCTTCACCGACGACTTCGAAGCCCAATCCGGGTGCAAGGTTTCGAGCGTTTTTGTCGGTTCGAACGACGAGTTTGCCGCCAAGCTCGTGGCGGGCGGCGCCCTCTACGATGTGGTCTCGCCATCGCTCGACACGACGACGATCCTGGTCAAATTGGGATTGGTCGACCCGGTCGACGTGTCGCGCCTCGAGCATTGGAACGACCTCTTCGCGGTTTTTCGCGATCACCCGTCGATTCAGTCGGACGGCCAAGTATGGGCCATGCCGTTCTCCTGGGGTTCAATCCCATTCTTGTACCGGACCGACAAGTTCGACGAGCCCCCGACCTCCGTGTCCGTGCTGTGGGACCCCAAATACGCCGGCAAGATCGCCGTGTGGGATGACAAATCCGCGATGTATATGACGGCCCGCATGCTCTATGGGAAGGACACCAATGTTTACGATTTGAGCGACGAGCAGCTTGACGTGATCAAACAGAAGCTCATCGAGCAGAAGCCGCTGATTCGCAAATATTGGGCGACCAACGGCGAGCTCGTGAACCTGTTCGGCAATGGCGAGGTGTGGGTGGCCAACGCTTGGGAAGTCGCCGCGGCACCGCTGTTGGAAATGGGCATTCCGGTGGTGGATTTCATTCCCGAAGAGAGGGCCGACGGCTGGCAAGACGCCTGGCAGATCGTCAAGGGATCGCCGAACGTCGACTGTGCTTACGCTTGGCTCAATTTCGCCAGCGGACCCGGCGGACAGTGCGGAAACTACAAGGCCAATGACTATGCCGGGGCAAATCCGGTGGCCCTGAAGACGTGCATGACAGACGAGGAATTTGCGCGACTTCACTTCGACGATCCCGACTATCTGGAGACGCTCGATTTCTGGATCGAGCCCGCGCGAGTCGGGACATACGTCGAAACCTGGAACGCGATAAAAGCGGCTCAATGAACCAATAGGCTGAATATTGTCGGGCCGCGCGAGAACAGCCTTGCGCGGCCCGCCATTTGCCGGCGGCTATCGAAATATCGTTGGCGCTATCGCTGCGCTTGTCGGTGATATTGACGTAGACTGCCCGAAAATTGGAGACAAGGGCTTTTAGGCGCGGTCACGGCAGGCTGGGTCGCACCGTGAGCCCCGATAATCGTCTGGGAGACACGCATCATGGCGCGCGATACGAAATACGACATCCTGTTCGAGCCGATCGGGATTGGCCCGAAGACGATGCGAAACCGCTTTTGGCAGACCACGCACTGCATGGGCGCGGGCTCGGAGCGGCCCGGGACGCAAGCGCATTTTCGCGCCATGAAGGCCGAGGGCGGCTGGGGCACGGTGTGTACGGAATATTGCTCGGTACACCCGGAATCGGACGAATATCCCTGGACCTCGGCCCGCCTCTGGGACGAAGGCGATGTCATCAATCTCGGCTATATGTGCGATTTGGCGCACAAGCATGGCGCGCTCACCGGGGTGCAGCTCTGGTATAGCGGCATCCACGCCATCAACATGGAATCGCGCGAGGTGCCGCGCGGGGCGACGCAACTTTCCTCCAACGTCTGGGCGTCACGCACCGTCTATGGCACGGAAATGGACGATGACGACATCCAGGCGGTGATCAACATGTATGTCGAGGCGGCCAAGCGGGCCGAGGCGGCGGGCTTCGATATTCTCGAAGTATCGGGCGGCGACACCACATTGCCGGTGCAGTTTCTCGAGCGGCGCTACAACAAGCGGACCGATAAATATGGCGGCAGCTTCGAGAACCGCGCACGGTTTTATGTCGAGCTGATGACGGCGCTGAAAAAAGCCTGCGGCGATCGTTCCGCCATCACCACGCGCTTCGAGGTCGATACCCTGATGGGCGCCGAAGGCATTCAGGCAACGGATGAAGGTATTCGGTTTGTTGAATTGCTGAACCAGGAAGGCGTTTGCGATCTGTGGTCGATCAAGATCGGCGATTATGAGGAATGGGGCGAGGACGCCGGCGCGTCGCGCTACCGTAAATCGGGCTGGATGACGCCCTTCGTCAAGGACGTAAAATCCGTCGTCGGCGACACCCCGGTGGTGGTCAATGGCCGCTTCACCAGCCCCGACGATATGGTCGCCCTGATCACCGGCGGCGTCGCCGATATTATCGGCGCCGCGAGGCCCTCCATCGCCGATCCGTTCCTGCCCAAGAAGATCGAGGAAGGCCGCCTCGACGATATCCGCGAATGCATCGGCTGCAATATGTGCGTCTCCAAATTCGTCCAGGTCGGCGTGCTGAATTGCACTCAAAACGCCACCGCGATGGAGGAATACCGCCGCGGTTGGCATCCCGAGAAATTCGATAAAACGGAGAATCCGTGCTCGGTTCTCGTCGTCGGCGGCGGCCCGGCGGGTATGGAATGCGCCCGCGTGCTCGGCGAGCGCGGCTATGACGTTCATTTACGCGAGGCCGAGGCGGCGCTCGGCGGGCATTGGAAGGATGTCGTCCGCATGCCGCGCCTCGAGGAATGGGCGCGGGTCATCACCTACCGCGAAGCGCAACTGGCGAAGCTCAAAAATGTCGAGGTCCATCTCGGCGTCGGCGAGATGAGTGCCGATGACGTGCTCGGCTACGGCGCCGACAAGGTGGTGATCGCCACCGGCGCCAGATGGCTCGGCGATGGCCTGTCGCCGATGGGCCACAGCGCCATCCCCGGCGCCGACGCGGCGCAGCCAAATTGCCTGACGCCGACCCAAATCATGGCCGGCAAGGAGGTGCCGGGCGACAAAGTGTTTGTCCTCGACGCCGACGGCCATTTTACCGCCATTGCGCTGGCCGAAATGATGGCCGACCGGGGCAAGGAGGTCACCTATGTGACCTGCCTGGCCGAGATCGCGGAATATGGCGTCTTCACGCTTGAGGTGTTCAACAACAAACGCATGCTGCAGGAAAAGAATATCGCCCACCACCGCGACACCTGGGTCGAGACCATCACGGCGGACAAAATCACGCTCTTCAATATCTACCGCCAAGGCCCTGATTTACACGCTCCCGTAACCGGTGAATCGCCGCGCAACCAATCGACGAAGACCGTCGAATTGCCGTGCGACGCGGTGATATTGGTGACCTCGCGCGCCTCCAACGATGCGCTCTACCGCGCGCTCAAAGCGCGCCGCGCGGAATGGGCCGGGCAGGAAATTCAAGACATCTACCGGATCGGGGATTGCCACGCGCCGCGCCAGGCGCTCAACGCCATCTTCGACGGCCACCGCCTGGCCCGCGAGTTCGAATCGCCGCATCCGCAATATCCCCTGCCGTGGATCCGCGAGCGCCAGGTTTGGGGCGCGGAAACCTTCCCCAAGCCGGGCGACGCGCGCCCGGCCGTGGAACCGGTCGAATAATATCGGCAGTCAAAACGAACAAATAGTACCGACGATCGGAGTCCGCGGCCGAGGGCCGCCGCCAATGCGGGGCAGGGCCGCGCGCCGTTCGAACGCTTCAAGCGAACGCGAATCGCGGCTTTGCGTATGGGTCAATGAAAGGAGCGGCATTCGTATGCGGCTCGGCCGGGCCGTTCGACATGGCTGCGTCCGGGGACCCGTTGGTTTGGCACGCGATGTCGTCGTGAAGACCGGCGCCACCCGATGGAGGCGGCTTGCTCGCCTGGCTAACCGGTTGCTCGGCATGGGTGGACGGCAGGCAAATTCCAACTACTCCCCTATAGTGTTGTGTGGCATGATCACCAAAGCAAAACTGACAGTTGGCCGTGTGCCGGGTCTCTCGAGAAGAAGGAGATTGTCGGTTGGAAAGCTAAGAATTGGGTTATCAAAGGGAGCAATGAACATGCAGAAACTGAGATGGAGAGGCGTTGCCGCCGCAGCGTTGGTCGTCGGCATCGCGTTCACCGGATTGGCGATCGCGCCGAACCAGGCCGAGGCAGGCGAACTCGCCATTCTCACCTGGGAAGGCTATGCCGACTCCGCCATCACGCAGAAGTTCGAGGACGAGACGGGCTGCGTCATCAGCCGCACCTATGTCGGCTCGAACGACGAGTTCCCGGCCAAGCTAGCGGCCGGCAGCTCTATCTATGATGCGGTTTCGCCGTCGGTCGACACCACCGGCATTCTCGCCAAGATGGGCGTCGTCGAGCCGATTGCGATCGAAATGCTCACCCACTGGGACGACATCTACGAGGGCTTTCAGACCCACCCCAGCGTCACCGGCGGCGAAGGCTGGATGCCTCCGGAGGGCACCGTCTGGGCCGCGCCTTATTCCTGGGGCTCGATCGCCTGGATGTATCGTTCGGACAAGTTCGACACACCACCGGATTCGATCGAGATCTTCTGGGATCCCGCCTACAAGGGGAAGCTCTCGATCTGGGACGACAAGACCAACATTTACGCGGTGGCGCGCTATCTGTTCGGGCGTGACACCAACGTCTACGACTTGTCCGACGAGCAACTTGCGCAGGTTCGCGACAAGCTCATCGAGGCGAAGCCGCAGATGCGCAAGTACTGGGCGACCGCGGGCGAGCTGGTGAACCTCTTCGCCAACGGCGAGGTGATCTTCTCGAACACTTGGGGCGGCTACCAGTCGGCGCTGCTCATCGAGCAGGGCATTCCCATGGTCGAGTTCCTCCCGAAAGAAAAGGCCGACGGTTGGCAGGATGCCTGGCAGATTGTCAAGGGCACGCCGAACATGGAGTGCGCGAAGAAGTTCGTGACCTACATGGAATCGCCCCACGCACAATGCCAGATGTCGCTGACAATGGGCTATTCCATGGCTAACGCCACGGCGGCCAAGGAATGCCTCACGCCCGAGATGTACGAGACGCTCCATCAGGGCGACTGGACCTATATCAAAGATCTCGACTTCTGGCAGGAACCGATCCGGGTCGACAAGATGGTTGAGACCTGGAACGCCGTAAAAGCGGCTCAATAGGCGCTCCCTACGGGGCGACCTCGATATCGCCGAGCGGGGCCTTTCCCCGTTCGGCGGTTGTCCTTATGCGAGTCACCGCGGCGGGCCTGCACTGAGCTATGGCAAACATCGTCGAAATCAAGAATTTGACGAAGGCCTTCGGCGGCGTCCGCGCCGTCGAGGACGTCACCCTTCAGGTCGAAGAAGGCGAGTTCATGACCATGTTGGGGCCGTCGGGCTGCGGCAAGACCACCACCTTGCGCATGATCGGCGGCTTCGAGTATCCCGACCGCGGGCGGGTCTTGCTCGGTGGGCAGGACGTGACCGACCTGCCGCCCTACAAGCGGCCGGTCAATATGATGTTTCAGGATTTCGCGCTGTTTCCGCATATGACGGTGGCGCAAAACATCGGCTATGGCTTGCGCATCGGCGGCGCCTCGAAGCGGGAGACCGCGAAACGGGTCGATGAGGCGTTGCGCACGATCGAGCTGACGCACAAGGCCGTTAGCCGCCCGTCGGAGCTTTCGATCGGTCAGATGCAACGCGTCGCGCTCGCGCGCGCCTTGGTGCGTCGGCCGAAGGTGCTGCTGCTCGACGAACCGATGTCGGCGCTCGACGCCCAGCTCCGCGAGACCATGCAGGTGGAGCTGCGGCATCTGCACGAGAAGATCGGGCTGACCTTTATCATGGTGACCCACGACCAGACCGAGGCCTTGGTCATGTCGGACCGCATCATGGTGATGGATCAAGGCCGGGTGGTGCAGGTGGGAACCCCGACCGAGCTGTACGATCATCCGGCCAGCCCCTATGTGGCGAATTTTCTCGGCACCTCGAACATGATCGTGGCCACGGTAAGCGAAGTGGACACGGCGGGCGTGGTTACCCGCTACGGTCCGCACGAGATACGGGCGACGGCGCAGGGCCAGCGGCCCGAGGTCGGTGTCGAGGTGATGCTTTCGATTCGCCCCGAAAAACTGCGCTTGTTGGCCGACGGCACGGCCGCATCGGACGACGTCAACAGCTTGAGCGGGGTGATCAGCGAGCAGTTCTTCCACGGGGACTCGGTTCGCATCACGCTCGATATCGGCGGCGACAAACCCCTGATTTTGCATCACCAGCTCACCTCGTCGCTCGGGCAGGCTGCGTTGCCGCCCGCGGGCCAAACCGTCACCGTCGTGGTCGACCCGTCGAGTGTGACGTTGTTCGAGGAAGTGGCGTCGTACGAAGCCGAATATCTCGCATGAACCACTTGCAGCGAAGGCAACTCGGCTTCGCCGCCCTGATGTCGGGGCCGATTGTCTGGTGGGGGCTGGTTCTCCTCGTTCCCTACGCGATCATGTTCATGATCAGCTTCTATTCGAGGCAGTTCCCGTTTCATGTGCCGGATTTTCAGTTCGGCAATTATTGGAAGATTATTGTCGAAGACCAGTACTACATGGTGCTGATGCGCAGCTTGAAGATTTCACTCTTCGTGTCCCTGGCCGCCTTCGCACTCGCCTATCCACTGACCTATTATCTGGCCTTCAAGGTGCGCTCGCACCGGGTTCGAATGATCATCTATGTGGCGACGATCATTCCGCTGTGGGTCTCGTACCTGCTGCGCGCCTACACCTGGAAGACCATCCTCGGCACGGAAGGGATCTTGAACTCTTTCCTGATGTGGACCGGGATCATCAACGAGCCGATCTCGCTGTTTCTTTACAATCAGTTCGCCATGGTCATCACCATGGCCTACATTTTCACGCCCTACATGGTGATGCCGCTGTTCGCGTCGCTGGAGAAGATTCCGAGGAACTTGATAGAGGCGTCGAAAGACCTTGGAATCGGGCGCCTCGGTACGTTTTGGCGCATTACCTTGCCGCTGTCGGTGCCGGGCATTCTGGCCGGCTTCACGTTCACGTTCTGCCTGTCGTTCGGCGATTTTATTTCGCCGCAGCTCGTCGGCGGGCCCTATTCGAACATGATCTCCAACGTGGTCGCGACCCAGTTCGGCATCGCCATGAACTGGCCGATGGGATCGGCGCTCTCGATGGTGGTGCTGTTCATCGTCGTGGCGATCATCACCATGTCCGACCGCTTCGAGCGCGCCGGACGGCTGGATCTGGGCTGATCCGATGACGGCCTACGCCTCGCAAACGGGAGAGCGGCGGCGCGCGGAGCCGAGGAAGCTGCGCTTCAGTCGCGGCGGCCGCGACACCACCGGGCGGATGCTCGGCGTGGCAACGGGGTGCGTGCTCGCCTTCATGTACGCGCCCATCGTCACGTTGATGATCTTTAGTTTCAACACCAACCAGATCACCAAGCTGCCGCTTACCGGCTGGACGCTGGATTGGTACGAAATGGCCTTCAGCAATTCGGAATTGATGGCCGCCCTCGGCAACAGCCTCATCGTCGCCGCCGCCGCGGTGGTGATTTGCCTCACCATTGGCATCCCGACGGCCTTCGCGATGGACCGTTACGAGTTTCCCGGCAAGGTGGTGTTCCGCCGGCTGGTGCTGCTGCCGATCACGCTGCCCGGCCTGATCACCGGCATCTCCATGCTCAATTTCTTCTCGATCGTGGGCGTGCCGCTCAGCCTTTGGACCGTCGTGGTCGGCCACGGGACGGCGCTGACCGCCATCGTCGTCACCAACGTTTATGCCCGCCTGCAGCGTTTCGACCGCCGTATCGAGGAGGCCTCCAGCGATTTGGGCGCGCGGCCCTGGCAGACGTTTTTGCGCGTGACCTTGCCGAACATCCGCAACGCCGTGATCGGCTCGTCGCTGATCGCCTTCACGCTCTCGTTCGACGAAATCCCGGTGACCTTCTTCCTGACCGGGCGCGACAACACCTTGCCGATGTATATCTGGTCCACGATCCGACGCGGCATGACGCCCGAGATCAATGCCATCGGCTCGGTGATCATCGGCACCTCGATCGTTCTCCTCCTGCTTTCTATTTTCATCATGAGCGAGCCGGGTCGGGGGCGACGCAAGGCGCTCTGAGCCGGGCTAACAGCGCGGCCGCTTGGCACGGTCGGTGCGGGTGCGTTCAGTGCAGGCGGGGAGGTTTGAGAAACTCCGCGCGGTCGGCGGAGCGCAGGCGCAAATCGAGGGTCTCGCCGTCGCGCCTGACGGTCAGGGGAACCTCCACCCCCGCCGGCCCGAGCGACCAGATGCTGCGGAACATCGTTGCCAATTCCCCGACCGGCTCGCCGGCGACCTCGAGCACGATATCGCCGGGGCGAAGGTCGGCCTGATCCGCGGGACCGCCTGCCGCCAAGCCCGCGACGACCAGCGCGTCTTCGGATTCAGCGGTGTATATGCCGAGCCACGGGCGCGGCGGCTTGGCGGGCCGCCCGAATTGCATGAGGTCGTCGATGATCGGTTTCAGCAGGTCGATCGGAACGATCATGTTGCCGTCGAGCATGGTCTCCTCGCCGCTGGCCTGGCGGACGAACAACGAGCCAATGCCGAGCAGCGTGCCGTCGCTACCGATCAGCGCGGCGCCGCCCCAATTGGGATGCGGCGGCGCGGTGAAGATGGCTTCGTCGAGCAGATATTCCCAGTAGCCCGCAAACTCGCGCTGCGAGGCCACCGTCGCGTTGAGCGCGTGGCGGTGGCCGCCATGTCCCGCGACAATAACGGAGTCATCGACCTGCACCGCGGCCGAACTGCCCAATTCCAGGGGCGGCACGCCGAGCGTGCCGAGTGCTTGCACCAAGCCCAAGCCGGTTTCGTGGTCGTAACCCACCACATGGGCCGCCGCCGCTCGTTCGGCGTTGGACACCAGCCACACCGTCTCGGCCTCCGCGATCAGATAGCCGATGGTCAGGGTCAGCCCGTCGGGGCGAATCAACACACCGTTACCGGCACGCTCGGTGCCGAGCACGGACGCCGTGAACGCGTCGGCGGGAATTTCGGAGCGCAGCGAGACAACCGACGACAGTGCTCGGTCGAGCTCAAAGGCGACCTCCGCGGCCTTAGGCTGGGCCGAGGCGGGTATTTCCCATTCTGGTTGCTCTGCCATGATCGCTGCTCGTGTCCGGGTTCTTTGGCTCGGCTATCAGACCACGCCTGTGGTCATTGCGACGGCGCGAGGCCTACGGATGACATGACGTCTTCGCGTCGCTCGCGAGCGACAGTTCGGATTCAACTAATACCAAGGAGCGGTGATAATGACTCATAGGGACGGCTTGCCAAGGTTTTCGGCTAGGAGCGTGCGGCCCCGGTCGGCCCTGTGCGATGCCGCAGCATCGGGAGCCGTGCGCGTCGCCGCCCCATTGCCTTGGCAAGCCGCCGATCCGGTCGCCCATGCGACCCGTCGGCGGGCGTCGGAAGGCCTTGACGATGTCC
>JAUVWK010000511.1 GCA_030604165.1 Alphaproteobacteria bacterium
GGCGCAACGCGCGGGGCAGGCGGTTGCTGGGTACGAAAGGGTCCGCCGGCTGATTGCGGACGGCGGATTGGCGGTGCTTGTCCAGGCCCGAGACGGTGCCGCCGAAGGCCGAACGCGACTCCGGGCTTGTGTGCCAGAGCGGCCGACAGTGGAGTTTTTCTCGAGCGCCGAGCTCAGTCAGGCGCTCGGGCGCGAGCGGGCTGTGCATGTCGGGTTGCGCCAAGGTCGTTTAGCCGAACGGTTCCTGGCGGAATGCCGGCGCCTTGAGGGGTTTAGGCCGCTCGGCGATTCGCACCTGCCGTCGCCGCCTGCAGAAGCGGTGTGAGGCGGTGCGCGCCGTTCGGGCGGACCGAAAAGTGAGCTTATGAGTGAAGAAGGCAACGTAGGCGATCAAGACTCGAAGAAGCCGCTGTCGCTGAAAAGCGCCGGCCGGCTCGAGTTGAAGAAGGGCGCCGAGCTCGGCCAGGTGCGGCAGAGCTTCTCGCATGGCCGCAGCCGCGCGGTGACGGTCGAGGTGCGCAAAAAGCGCCGGCTCAAGCCGGCTCAGAAGGCGGGCGAAGCGGGCGCCAAGGCGCGGTCATTGCAGCCCGCGCCCGCGCCGCCGGAAATGGCGCCTCCGACCGCGCTCGAGTCCCAAGCAGAAACGGTCGAGCAGGTCACGGCGGCGCCGAAATCCAGGGTGGTGCTACGCACCCTCACTGAGGACGAGAAGGCGCATCGCGCGCGGGCGGTTGGCGATGCGATGAAGGCGGAACGCGAGGCCCGACGCGTTGCCGAGGGCGAGGCGGCGCGCCAGGCGGAAGAGGAAAGCCGCTTCAGCAAGGAACGCGAGGAGGCCTCGCGCCGCGCCGCCGACGAGGAGGCGCGAAAGAAGGCCGAGGAGGAAGACCGCCAGCGGGCCGAAGAGGATGCGAGCCGCCGGCTGGCGGTCCCGGAGGACTCGGAGGAGACGGCCGGCCGGCGCGGCGCCGCGACGCCAGCCACGCCCGGGCGCCCGGTCGCGCCGGAAGAGGAGGCCCGCGGTCGGCCCAAGCGGAAAGGCGACTTACGCCGGCCCGGCGCGGCGGCGCGACGCGGGCAGCCGCGGCGGCAGACGGGCAAGATTACCCTGTCGGACGCGCTCCATGCGGAGCATGCCGAGGAGCGCGGGCGCAGCTTGGCGTCGTTGCGGCGCCAGCGCGAGCGCGAGCGGCGCCTGGCCCAGGAGGCCCTGTCTAGCGATGAGCTCAAGCCGGTGGTGCGGGAAGTCGTGGTGCCGGAGGCGATTACCGTGCAGGAGCTCGCCAATCGCATGGCCGTGCGCGGGGTCGAGGTGATCAAGACTTTGATGAAATTGGGTTCGCCGGCGACGATTACCCAATCGATCGAAGGCGACACCGCTGAATTGGTGGTGGCCGAGTTCGGGCACAAGGTGAAGCGCGTGAGCGCGGCGGATGTCGAAATCGGTTTGAAGGGTGAAATGGACGACTCGGAGACGCAAGCGCTGCGGCCGCCGGTGGTGACGGTCATGGGTCATGTCGATCATGGCAAAACCTCGTTGCTGGATGCGATGCGCAATACCAAGGTCGCGAGCGGCGAGGCCGGCGGAATCACCCAGCACATCGGCGCCTATCAGGTGGACTCGCCCAGCGGGTCGCGCATCACCTTCATCGACACGCCCGGCCACGCTGCGTTCACCGAAATGCGCGGGCGCGGTGCGCGCGTCACGGACATCGTGGTGCTGGTGGTGGCGGCGGACGACGGTGTCATGCCGCAGACGGTCGAAGCCATCAACCACGCGCGGGCCGCCGGGGTGCCCATCATCGTCGCCATCAACAAGATCGATCGGCCCGACGCCAAGCCCGAACGCGTGCGCCAGGAGCTCCTACAGCACGAGATCGTCACCGAGGAGCTCGGCGGCGACGTGCTGGCGGTCGAGGTTTCGGCGCTAAAGAAAACCAATTTGGACAAGCTCGAGGAGGCCATCGTGCTGCAGGCCGAACTGCTCGAGCTCAAGGCGAATCCAGAGCGTTCGGCCGAGGGCGTGGTGATCGAGGCCAGGATCGATCGCGGCCGTGGCGTGGTGTGCACGGCCTTGCTCGAGCGCGGCACGCTCAGGATCGGCGACATTCTGGTGGCCGGCGCGCAATGGGGTCGTGTGCGCGCCATGCTCGACGACCAGGGGCGCAGCCTCGACGAGGCCGGACCGGCCATGCCGGTCGAGGTGCTCGGCCTGAGCGGTATCCCGGAGGCCGGCGATGAGTTTGTCGTGGTCGAAAACGAGCGGCGCGCCCGAGAGGTCACGGAGTTTCGGCAAGATCGTGCGCGCGACGCCCGGGTCGCCGGCGAGCCGCGCTCGACCGTCGAAGAGATGCTCTCCGCCATCGGCGAAGAGCAGCAGCAGGAACTGCCGATCGTGGTCAAGGCCGATGTCCACGGTTCGGCCGAGGCGATCGTCGGCGCCCTCACCAACTTGGCGACGGAAGAGGTGGCCGTGCGGATCTTGCATGGCGCGGTCGGCGCGATCACCGAGTCCGATGTCATGCTGGCGCGCGCCTCGAACGCCATGATCATCGGCTTCAATGTGCGGGCGAATCAACAGGCCAAGGAGCTTGCGCGCCGCGACCGGGTCAATATTCGTTACTATGCCGTGATTTACGATGTCGTCGACGACGTTAAGGCGGCGCTCGAGGGGATGCTCAAGCCGACGCTGCGCGAGCAATTCCTCGGCA
>JAUVWK010000127.1 GCA_030604165.1 Alphaproteobacteria bacterium
AAACGGCCAACCCGGCGCTGACATGCCGGCCATGCGCGTCTTCGGCCTGCAGACCGCGGGCGACGTGCTGGCGTATGCGCAAACGCTGGGCCGCGACTGAAGCGGAATTAGAGCCATTCACGAGCGTGTGGAATCGCTCAAGGCCGCGACCGCGGCCCGCCGGTTATCCGGCGCGCCTGCGCAGGCGCGGACCGTCAGGTCCGCTGCCGTGAGCAAGAATAGGTTCAGACCGTCGCGCCGCCGCTTGTCGCGGCCCAGGTCCGCGCCGCCTCTTCGGCAAAATGGCAGGCGGCCTCGTGGCCATCGCCGAGCGCCACGACGGGCGGGGTCTCGGCGCGGCAAAGATCGCGCGCCATGGGGCAGCGCGGGTGAAAGCGGCAGCCGCTCGGTACGGCGAGCGGGCTGGGCACGTCGCCTTTCAGCACTGCTTCCCGGTGGCGGCGCTCCGGGATCAGCCGCGGCACCGCCTTCATCAATCCCTGGGTATAGGGGTGGCTCGGCGCGGAGAAGATAGCGTCGGCCGCGCCGATCTCCACGATCTTGCCGAGATACATCACCGCTAGCCGGGTCGACATGTGGCGCACCACCGAAAGCTCGTGCGCGATGAACAATATGGTGAGCCCCAACTCATCGCGAAGATCTTGCAGCAGGTTGAGGATCTGGGCTTGGATCGAAACGTCGAGCGCCGCCACGGGCTCGTCGAGCACGAGGAAATTGGGACGCACCGCCAGCGCTCGGGCCAGGCCGACGCGTTGGCGCTGGCCGCCGCTGAGCGCGCTCGGATACCGCGCCGCCATATCGGCCGAAAGGCCGACCAGCTCGAGCAGCTTGGCGACTTCGGCGACGACCTCGCTTTTCGCGCAGACAGCGTGGAAGCGCAGCACTTCGCCAAGCGTCTGGCCGACGGTCATGCGCGGGTTGAGCGAGGAGTAGGGGTCTTGGAAAACCATCTGCATGTGCTGGCGCAGGGCGCGCAGCTCGCGCGTCTTCTGGGCCCTGATCGGCGCGCCTTCGAAGGTGATGCGCCCCTCGCTCGCGCGGTAAAGCCCCAGCAGCGCGCGGCCGAGGGTGGTTTTGCCGCTGCCGCTCTCGCCCACCAGCCCGAGCGTCTCGTGTCTGGCGATGGTGAAGCTGACGCCGTCGACCGCGCGCAACCGTCGCGCGGATATGCCGCGCAGCAAGGCGGCGATCGAGCGCGACGCGCGGAACTCGACCACCAGATCCTCGACTGCGACGACAGCGGCCGGCGCCGCCCGTGTCATGGCTTGGCTCCCGTTTACGGTCATGCCCCGATGCGCTCGGGGTAAAGACAGGCGCTGTGATGCGCGGGGCCGACCTCGCGCAAGGCCACCGGAGTCTCGGCGCAGTCGGGCGAGGCGTGGCTGCAGCGCGCGGCGAAGGGGCAACCCGGATTGAGCCGCGTCAGGTCGGGCGGTTGGCCGGGAATCGGAAGCAACCGATCGTCGCGCCGCTCCACGCTCGGGATCGAGTTCATCAGCCCCACCGTGTAGGGGTGCTTGGGGTCATTGAACAACGCCTTGGTCGGCGCGGTCTCCATGATCTGGCCGGCATACATGACCGCCACCTCGTCGCAGGTCTCGGCGACCACGGCCATATCGTGAGAGACCAGCACCATGGCCATGCCGGTGCGTTCCTGAATCTCGAGCAGCAGCGCCAAGATCTGATCTTGAATGGTCACGTCGAGCGCCGTGGTCAGCTCGTCGGCGAGCAGCAGCTTCGGCTCGCCCGCCATGGCCATCGCCACCACGGCCCGCTGCAGCATGCCGCCTGACCATTGGAAGGGATACTCGCGCGCCCGCGCCTCGGGGCTCGGAATGCCGACCTGGCGCAGCAGCTCGATGCCTTGCCGGCGCGCCGCCGCGCGGCCTAGGCCATAATGCACGCGCAGCCCCTCGGTGATTTGGTCGCCGATCGGCCAAACCGGGTTGAGGCTGGTCATCGGGTTCTGGAACACCATCTTGATCTGGGTGCCGCGCACGCGGCGCATCTGCCGCTCGCTGAGCGTCAGCAGGTCGCGCCCCTCGAACAGCACGCGGCCCGCCGTGACGAAGCCGGGCGGGGAGGGAATCAAGCGCAGAATGGCGCGGCACAGCACCGATTTTCCGCTGCCCGATTCCCCAACCACGCCAAGCGTCGCGCCCTTGCGCACCCGCAGAAAGACGTCGGCGTTGGCGCGAATGGTGCCGTGGGCCAAGCGGAACTCGGTGACCAGGCCGCTGACCTCGAGCACGACTTCGCCGCTCCCCGCCCTCCGGCTCGCGGTGCGGGCCGCGTCGGTGCCCATTTCCGTCCCGGTTGCCATTTACAGGATGGTCTGATGCCGTTGGCCGAGCCGTTGCGACAGGCCGTCGCCGATCAGGCTCAGCCCCGTGCCCGTGAGCACGATGGCGAGGCCCGGCAGGGTGCAAATCCACCAGGCGTCGAAAATGAAATCGCGGCCCTCGGCGACCATCGCGCCCCACTCGGGCTCCGGCGGCTGCACGCCGAGGCCGAGGAAGCTCAGGCCCGAGAGCAGCAGCACGTTGAGCACGAAGTCGGCCATCGAAAATACGATGGACGAATTGATGATGTTGGGCAGCGCGTGGCGAAAGATGATGCGCGAGGTCGGGTAGCCCAGCGTGCGCGCCGCGAGCATGTAGTCCTTGTTGCGCTCCACCAGCATTTCAGCCCGCGCCAGCCGCGCATACATGGTCCACGCCACGAGGAACACGGCGATATAGATGTTGTGAACGCCGGGCCCGAGGATGGCGATGATGACGATGATCAGCACCAGAAACGGAAAGGCGATGGCGGTATCCAGCACGCGCATCAGCACGACATCGAAGGTGCCGCCGAAATAGCCCGCCAGCGCGCCCAGGGCGACGCCGTAGATCATCGGCACGTAGGTGATGATGAAGCCGACCGTCAAGTCGATGCGGATGCCGTAGATCACCCGGCTGAAGAGGTCGCGGCCGACCATGTCGGTGCCGAAGAGATGGTCCCAACTCGGCGGCAGCAGCACTTGGTCATAGTCCTGGAAATAGGGGTTGTAGGGCGCGACCACCGGCGCAAAGATGCCGGCCAGAACGATCAGCCCGACGATCGAGACGCCCACTTTCATGGTGACCGACCAGCGGCCGATTTCGCCGCGCACCGCGAACGCCGCCGAAATCGATCTCGCCGTCAGTGCGGTCACCGGATCAGCTCTTCAAGACCCGGCGGTCCACGAGCATGTAGCTCAGGTCCGCCAGCAGGTTCACCACCATGACGAACAGGGCGAAGACGATGGTTAGTCCCTGAATCACCGGATAGTCGCGGAAGCCGACCGAGCGCACCAAGAGCGAGCCGAGGCCGGGGATGGTAAAGACGTATTCGACGATGACCGCGCCGCTGAGCAACCAGCCGATATTGACGGACAGCACGGTAATCGCCGGGATCAGCGCGTTGCGTAGCACGTGCTTGACCATGATGCGGCTTGGGCTCAGGCCCTTGGAGCGCGCCACCTCGATATAGTCGGCCGTCATCACGTCGAGCATGGCGGCGCGCAGGCTCTGCACCAGGATCGGCGACAGAAACAGCGCGATGGTCAAGGCCGGCAGGAACAGATGCCAGAGATGATCGAAGAAACCCTCGCCGTAGCCACCGATCGGAAACCAGTTCAGGTTGAGGCTGAACAACATCACCAAAAGCAACGCCAGCCAGAACGACGGCATGGACAAACCGATCATGCCGCCCATTCGGATCACGTGGTCGGCCGGCCGGTGTGACTTCATGACGGCAATAATCGCCAGCGGCACGGCGACCGCGATGGAGAACACGGCGCCGTAGACCAACAGAAAAATCGATTTGTCGACGCGCTCGCCGACGATGACGGAGACCGGCTGGCGCTGAATAATCGAGGTGCCGAGATCGCCTTACAGGGCGTTGAGGATGAAGTTGCCGAACTGCACGAGCACCGGCTTGTCCAGGCCAAACTCCCGGTGTGCCGCGGCCAGCACTTGGTCCGTCGCGCGCCCGCCCAGCATGAGCTTGATCGGATCGCCCGGCACGAGTTGCAGCGCCAGGAAGGCGATCAGAGTCACCCCGATCAACACCGGGATCATCTGCACGATGCGCCCTAAAATGTAGCCGAGAACGTTCATCTCTCGTGTGGGCGCCTCTCAAGGCAATCCCCTACCCGCCGAACGGCCGGCGGGCAGGGGATCGAACGCTGCCGGGCGCGCCTCACTCGGCCTGGACCGGACGCGCCCGCGCCGAAGCTTATTTGTCGAGCCACACGTCCTTCAGCCACCACGGGCCGGTGACCGAGTTGTGGAAGCCCTTCACGTAATTGGCATAGGCGTTGACGAAGGGTTTGAAGTTGAGCGGCACGCTGTAGCCATCTCCATAGGTCTGCTGCTGGGCCTTGCAATAGAGCTCGGCCCGCACCGCCGGATCCGAGGCTTGGCGCGCCTGGACCAGCCACTGCACCACGTCCTCGTTCTTGTAGGCCGAGAAGAACGAGTTGAAGACGTTGTAGTCGGCCTGAATCGAGGCCAGGAAGTCCTGGTCGTTGGTGTCGCTCGTGATGTAGGAGACAAACGCCTGAAAGTCGCCTTCCTCAGTCCTGCCATAGGCGGTGCCCACATCCAGCTCGACGATTTCGATGGTGAGCCCGGCGGCCTCCCAGCCCTGCTGCAGGACTTGCGCCGCCTGACGAGCCGGGGCGTCGCCGGATGGCACCATCACCTCGATCGCCGTGCCATCATAGCCGGCTTCCTCGACCAACGCCTTGGCCTTGGCGGGATCGTACGGGATCAACGCGACCGTATCGCAGTGGTAATTGATAATCGGCATGTAGGAGTTGGGAATCGTGCCATAGCCGAAATAGACTACCTTGAGAATCGCCTCGCGGTTGGCGGCGTAATTGAGCGCCAGGCGAATGCGCTTGTCGTCCAGCGGCGCGGCTTCGTGATTGAGATAGACATAGTCGAGCCTAAACGATGGCGAGACCTCGAGTGTCAGGTTGGGGTCGGCTTCCACCGACTTGGCCTGGTTCAACGGGACCACGTTGACGACGTCGTAGTCGCCGCCCTTCAGACCCAGCATGCGCACGTTGGTCTCCGGCACATAGAGCATCTCGATGCGGTCGAGATAGGCTGCCGGCCCGCCATCGGCCCGGCGGTCCCAATAATGCTCGTTGGGCAACAGGACGAGCTTAGAGCCGCGCTCGTAACTCTCGACCTTGAAAGGGCCCGCGCAGACCGGGGCGACGCCGAATTGCTCGGGATCCGCTTCGTACACGTTCTTGCTGATGATGCCGGCGGCGAACAGCGAAACCACCGAGAGTAGCGGCGTGAACGGTTCGGTCAGGGTAATGCGCAAGACATGCTCGCCGACCGCCTCGCGTGTCATCGCCGGAAAGACGAAGCCGAGATAGCCCTCCGGGTCGGCCGCCTGGTCCAGCGAGAACAAGACGTCGTCGATGGTCACGGGATCGCCCGAGCTGAATTTGGCCTCGCGCAGCTTGAACTCGTAGACCATGCCGTCGTCGGAGATGGTCCAGGATTCGGCCAGCGCCGGGCGCAGCCCATAGCCCGAATCGTCGGGTTCGATCAGCGAATCGCAGATCTGCTCGATGGCCCAGATCGAGCCATTGTCGGAAATCTTGAAGCCCGTGAGGTTTAGCGGCTCCTCGGGCAGCGCGAACCGCAGCACGCCGCCGCGCTTGGCCTCCTCGGCGTCCGCGTCGTGCGTCGCCGCCGTGGCGGCCAGCAACCCGGTAGCCAGCAGGGCGCCCGCCGCGAGCACGGCGATGCCGCGCGCGCCGCTTTTGAGGCAGCGCTCGGTCTCGTGAAACAGTCTCATCGGATCATCTCCCCATGGTTTGTTCGGTTCTTGTTTGCTCGGAGCCGGCGCGGACCCGCGGTTGGGGCCGCTTAAATGGGAAACGCCGCCTCCCGGTTGAAGCGGTTCCACATCTCGCGATAGCGCTCGTTCTGAATGAAATAATTGCGTTGCTCCAGCTTCTCGATCCAGGCCTCGGTGACGTCCTCGGCGCGCCGCCAGCATTCCGTCATGAAGGCGGATTTCTGGCTCGCCGTCGCCTTCTTGAGCGGCGGAGCCTCGGCGAAGAATTCCTCTTCGAGCGCGTCGAAGTCGGCCCGGATCTCGGGCTTGAGCGCGGCATAGTCGGCCATGGCGCGGCGGTGCAGGTGCTCGTGCCGCCACCACAGCGCGCCCTCGGTGTAGGTGCCGAGTGGCGCCGGCCCCAGGTCGGGGATCTCGGCGCCGAATAACAGCGGTTTGAAGATCGACAGATCGGTGGCCGAGGTGCCGGTCATCCAGGCGATGATGCCGTCCTCGCTGGCGTCGGTGATCATGGCGCCGGTGGCCTGCCACCGGCGGTCTCCCTCGGGCGCGGCGTGCATGCAGATCTTGTCGGGCACGCCCTCGTAGCAGACCTCGTAGCTGGCCTCGTCGCCGACATGACGCAATATCCTCGCCATGTCGGCCACCGCGATCGTGCCCTTGCGCGCCTCCAGCATTTGCTGCGCCGCGCTCTCGCGGTCCGGCGCGCCGATCTTGATTTCGGTCGCCTCGTCGCAGAACAAGGCGCGGAAGTCGGGTTTGGCGCCATTCTCGGGCGCGAGCGAGGAAAGCTCCCAATCGTCGCCGATCTGATAGCGGTTGGAGATCGCCATCACGTCCTCGACCCGGCGCGCCGCCCAGTGCCGGCCGGCGCCGTTGACCACATAGGCCTCTTGCTTGTCGGCCACGAGCAGCCCGGAATCGAAGGCGTAATTGCCCATCATCTGACAGTTGCCGCCCTGACCATGACGCTCGATATGCTCGCCGATCACCGTCACCGCCTCGCGCGCGCTGGTGGCGCGCTCGACCGCGAGGCGCAAGAGATCGAGCACGACGCCACCGTCCGTCGCCTCCTTCTGATTGCTGAAGGCGGCCTCGTTGCCGACCGCGACGCCGTGCTCGTTGCAGCCGAGCTCGGCGCCCCAGCTCCAGAACGACTTGCCGAGGATGATTTCGTGGGTTTCGCGCGCCTGCGCGATATTGAGATGCGTGGTCCGCACCAGCGCGCCCTCGGGGTAGGCGCAACGCGGCAGCCGCACGACATGCTCGGCTTCGTTGATCTCGGTGTCAGCGCTTTTGGCCAGGAGCACGGACCCGCTGGCCGTGCTGTTGCCCAAAGCGACGAAGGAATCGCACATTACCGCCTCCCAGCGTCCCCCGAGCCGCGTTATCCGGCGATGCCGCGACCGTAGGGCCGTGGCAGTATGAATGACAAAATTTGCTAGGCCAATAGCGCTGCTGCGTTGGAACAACCGCGCCAACTCTGAGACTTACGGCGTCTCTTCCCTCCGTCTCCGCCCTGAGACACTATCCTGAGGCTAACCCCAGAGGCTAACCGCTGCCCGCCGAC
>JAUVWK010000043.1 GCA_030604165.1 Alphaproteobacteria bacterium
ATGCTGTCGATTTGCCGCGAGATGGGCATCACGCTGATGAAGACGTCGTACTCGACGATCTTCAACGAATCGCTCGACTTCACCTGCGCCTTCGCCGACGCCGAGGGCGAGATGATCGCCGTGGCCGACTACTGCCTGGCGCAGATCGGCGGCATGCCGCTCTTGATCAAGACCTGCGTGCGCGAATTGGAGCGCGCGGGCCTCGAGGAGGGCGACGTGGTGCTGCACAACGACCCCTACCGGGGCGGCTTGCATACGCCCGAACACACTTTTTTTACGCCGATCTTTGTCGATGGCGACTTCATGGGCTACGCGGTCTCGATCGGCCATGTCGCGGAGACCGGCGGCATGGTGCCCGGCGGCTTTTGCAGCGAGGGCACCGAGATCTTCCACGAGGGCTTGCGCGTGCCGCCGGTGCACATCAAGCGGCGCGGCAAAGACGTCGACGAGGTCTGGAAGCTGTTGCTCGCGAACGTGCGCACGCCGCGCTACAACTACGGCGATTACCGCGCGCTGATCAGCGCCGTCGAGCTGGGCGCGGCGCGCATGAAGGACCTGATCCGCCGCTACGGCAAGGTGCTGTTCCGCCAAACGACGGCGGATCTCATGGACTATTCCGAGACCCGCATGCGGGCCGAGATCGCGGCGCTGCCGGACGGCAAATATTCCTTCGAAGACTATATGGAGGACGACGGCATCGAGGATAAGCCGTACAAGATCGCCGTCGACATGTTCGTGCAAGGCGACGAGGTGATCGCCGACTTCGGGCGCAGCGACGCACAGGCGCGCGGCGCCATCAATGCCACCCTCGGCGTCACCTGGTCGGCCACCTTCAATGCCATGCTGCACCTGACCGACCCCTCGATTCCGCGCAATTCGGGCTGCTTCAGGCCGATCCGGGTGCTGGCCAAGCCGGGCACGGTGGTCAATGTCGATTACCCGGCGCCGGAAGTGGGCGGCAACACGGAGACCCATCCAAGAATTGCCTATACGGTGATCGGCGCCATGGCGCAGTGCATGCCCGAGCGCGCCTTTGCTACCGACGCCGCGACCCATTGCAATTTCCTCTTTGGCGGGATCGACCCGCGCAGCGACGACTATTACGTCTGCTACGACTTTTTGTGCGCCGGCTGGGGCGGGCGCAGTTTCGCCGACGGCCATGACTTCGTGAATTGCATCAACGGCAATTGCCGCACCATTCCGGTGGAGGTCTACGAGACCCGCTATCCCTGGCTGGTCGAGAACATGAGCCTGGCGGAGAACTCCGGCGGTCCGGGCGAATATCGCGGCGGGCTTGGCTGCACCAAGACCCTGCGCTGCACCGGCGACCAGATCACCATCAGCCACATGGGCGATCGCCACAAGATGCATCCCTGGGGCCTGCTCGGCGGCGGCGAGGGCAGCAAAGCCTCGCTGCTCATCAAACAGGCCGGCAGCGAGGAGTGGCGCACGGTTTGCGAGGCCTTCGGCAAGGTCTCGCCCAGCAAGTTCGGCAACCTCACGATGCGCGACGGCGACCGCGTGCGGCTGACCACGTGCGGCGGCGGCGGCTATGGCGACGTCGCCAAGCGGCCGCAAGCGGCGATCGAGGAGGACGTTTTGGAGGGCTACATCTCGGCCGAGGAGGCGGCGGCGCGCTATGGCCTGCGGGTCGAGCGGGATGCCGCCGAGTAGACGGCCGAGCGGGATGGAGCGGGTCGGAATAGCGGATCATGGTGCAAGCGACGCTCAACGAGATGGTGGCAACGCGCCGGCTCAAGGTCGGCACCTTCGTGATCGAGTTCGACACGCCGGGCCTGGCCCAGATTTTGCGCGCCGCCGACTGCGAGTTCGTCATTCTCGACCTGGAACACAGCGGCTTCGGCTTCGATACGCTCAAGCGCCAACTGCGCTATTACCAGAGCGCCGGCTTGCCGGTGATCGTGAGCACAGCGAGCCAGGATTACGATTTCATCGCCCGGGCCTGCGACATGGGGGCGGACGCGATACAACCGGCCATGGTGGCGAGCGCCGAGCAGGCGCGGGAGGTCTTGGCCCATATGCGCTATCCACCAAAGGGCCATCGCGGCGTCGCCTTGCAGATCGCGCACGACCGTTATGCACCGGGCCCGACCGCGGCCAAGCTGCGCCGCGCCAACCGCGAGGTGGTGTTCTACCCGAAGATCGAATCGCCCGAGGGGATCGAGAATGTCGAGGCCATCGCCGCGCTCGCCGGCGTGGCCGGCATCTGGATCGGTCATTTCGATCTCAGCGTGCGCATGGGCATCCCAGGGCGCTTCGACCATCCCGAATTCGCGCGCGCGATGCGGGCGGTCAGCACGGCCTGCCGGCGGCACGGCATTTCGTTGGGCCGCATCGCGCCGGACGTGGCGAGCGGCGTGGCGCTGTTTCGTTCGGGCTTCGACTTCATTTGCTATTCGGGCGATGTTTGGCTGTTGCGGGAGGCGATGAAGCAAGGCGTCGATGCCCTGCGCCTCGGCTGCAGGGCGCGATCCGCGGCGCCGAACGCGACGGGATCGAGATAAATCGAAGGCGCGGAGCTCAGACCGCGCGAACATAAAGGGAGAGCATGATGACGATGTGGAAACGGCTGCAAACGGCGGTGGGCGCCGTTGCCTTGGTCGGCTTGATGGCCGGCGGCTCGGCGGCGGCGTTCGCCGAAAGCGCGGCGGACATCGCCGTGCGCGAGGCGAAACAATATGCGGGGACAACGCTCACCGTGATTTGGGAGGCTGGCTTGCAGTCCCTGGATCCGTTGAACTTCTCCGGGCCCAAATGGGAAGAGCTGACCGGCATCAAGCTTAAGGTCGTGGAGTCCCAGGTCAACGAGATGTTCCCGAAGATGATGCAGGAGCATCGGGCGAAAACGGGCGCCTATGACATCTTGAACGTGGTGCCCGCCTGGATGGGCGATCTGGTTCGGGCCGGCGCGCTCGAGCCGCTCGACGGCTATGTCGACAAATACGGCTATCGGGAAGAGCTCGCAGATATCGGCGACGTGTACCGCGAAAACCAGATGCGGATCGGCGACACCATTTACGGTTTCCCGGACGATGGCGACGTGCTGATCCTCTACTACCGGAAAGACGTGTTCGAGGAAATGGGTCTCTCCGTGCCCACGACGTGGGATGAGTTCTACGACACCAGCAAGGCCATCAGCGACAAACATGCCCCCGAAATGTACGGCGCGGGCTTCATGCGGGTGCGCGGTCTGCTGCATTATTTCTATCAGGAGCGTGCGCGGGTCGAGGGTTGCAAGTTCTTCGACGCCGAAAGCATGGCGGCGACGATCAACGGCCCCGGTTGCGTCAAGGCCCTGGCGGGCATTGTCAAGGACAACACGACGATGCCGCCCGGCGTCGAGGCCTGGGGTGCGATCGAATCGCTGGCGGCCTTCAATGCGGGCACGATCGCCATGACTCAGTGGTGGCCGCCGGTCGGCCGCTGGTCGGCGGGCTATGGCACCGACACCGAGGCGCTCTCTTGGGTGCCGCCGTCGGTGGTCGGTGGCAAGGTGGGCTACGCCTTGCCGCCGGGCGGGCATCCGCAGCTCGCGGCGGGTTTCTCGATGTCTGTATCAGCGGACAGCAAGAACAAGGAAGCGGCCTATCTGTTCATCCAGTGGATCAACAGCAAGGAAATCAGCCTCCAGCGCGTGCAGTTGCCCTATGCGCTGCGCGATCCGTTCCGCAAGTCGCATTTCGAGTCGGAGTCCTATCAGTCGCTCTGGCCGGACGCGAAGGAGTATCTGGCGACGTTGCAGGCCGGTGCGGTCACGGGTCTGCTCGATCTCTCCGTCATCAACACGTTCGCCTATGAGGACGCGCTCGGGCGCGGCTTGCAGGCGGTGATGGGCGGCGCGGATCCGCAAGAGTCGCTCGATGAAGTGGCGGCGGATTGGGACAAGGTCACTGAGAAAGTGGGCATCGACAAGCAACGCGCTGCCTACAAACAGTGGGCCTCCAAACCCAACGCCTATCCGAACTAAGGCGCGCGACGAGGGGGCGTGCGCATACGCGCCCCCTCGTTGTTCTAGTCTGACGCTTACTCGGGGTTGAGCGGGGGGTCTGGGCGATGACGGCGACGACGATGCGCGTCGGCCAGCGCGCGAATTTGTTCGCGGACCGGAACTTCAAATGGTTGGTGATCGCGCCGTCGATCATTGTTCTGCTGGTCGTCGGCATCTATCCCCTGGTTTACACCGGCATTGTCAGCTTCCAGCAGATCACCATGATGGAAGAGGACACCTCGTGGGCCGGGTTCATGAACTATGCGGCGCTTTTTTCCGACGGGCGCCTGTGGGAATCCTTCGGCCATACTTTCTTGATTCTGGCCATCGCGCTGCCGATCGAACTGGTCCTCGGCCTTTTGATGGCGCAGTTGTTTCTGGAGAAGTTGCCGGGCAAGCAGGTCTTCATCGCGCTGCTGATCATCCCGACCGTGATTTCGCCCATCGTCGCGGGCTCTACCTGGCGTCTGATGTTCGACAACCAGTACGGCCCGGTCAACCAGATCATCGGCTGGTTCGCCGGCGAGCCGACCGCGATCTTATGGATCACCAGGCCCGAATGGGTCTATCCCGCCATTCTCATCTGCGAGGTCTGGCAGTGGACCCCCTTCATGTTCCTGATTCTTCTGGCGGCGCTGTCGAATGTTGACCGCAGCCTGATCGAAGCCGCGGAGATCGATGGCGCGTCATTCTGGAAGATATTTTTTCGCATCACTCTGCCGGTCATACGCCCGGTTATGGTCATCGCCATTCTGATCCGCGCGCTCGATCTGTTTCGCATTTTCGACATCATCTGGGCCATGACCAAGGGGGGGCCCGGGTCGATCACCGAAACGATCTCGATCTATACCTATATTCGCGCCTTCAAGGAGTTCGAAACCAGCTACGCCGGCGCCATCGCGTTTCTGGTGATTATCCTGCTTTCGGTGATCGTCATCTTCGCCCTCAAGCGGGTGGAGATCGCGCGATGAGCGACGCGGCGATCCACCGAAAACCGCTCTTCGGCCGCACCCGGAGGCGTATGACAGCGCGCTTCGCGGTGGCCGTATTGATCCTGATAATCTTTCTCTTTCCGGTCTACTGGCTGTTTATCACGTCGCTCAAATCGGCCGCCGAGATTTTCGCGCGGCCGCCGGTGTGGTATCCCGCCGAGTTCAATCTCAGAACTTTCGCCGTGCTGTTCAAGGACGGCGACGTCTGGGCGATCTATAACAGCCTGATTATCGCCTCGGTCAGCACGGTCGTGGCCATGGTGCTGGGCACGGCGGCGGCCTACAGCTTGGCGCGCTTCAAGACCGGCGGGCAGAACCTGGCGATCTGGATCATCTCGCAACGCATGATCCCGCCGATCGTGATCGTCTTCCCGGTGTTTCTCATGTTCGTCTGGTTCGGCTGGATCGACAGTTATGTCGGGCTGATTCTCCTCTACATCGCCTTCAACCTGCCCTACGTGATCTGGATGATGCGCGGCTACATCGAGGATATCCCGATCGAGGTGGAGGAGAGCGCGCTGACGGACGGTTGCTCGCGCTGGCAGGCGCTCCGCAAAATCGTCTTTCCCATGGCACGCACCGGCATCTTCGCCACGGCTGTCTTCACCTTCATCTTCGCCTGGAATGAGTTCGTCTTCGCGATGATCCTGACCCGCACCGAAGTGCTGACCTTTCCGGTCTTGGTGACCCATTATTATGGCGCGCAATCGACGTTCTGGGCCAAAATCGCCGCCTTGTCGGTGCTCGGAACGCTGCCGGTGTTCTTCGCGGTCGCCACCTTGCAGCGCTTCCTGGTGCGCGGCATTTCCATGGGCGCGGTCAAGGGATAGCAAGAGAAGAGAAGGGGAGCGCGATGGCCGGTCTCAGATTGCGGGGCGTGCACAAGTTTTACGGCAAGGTGCATGCCGTGCGCGGGATCGATCTGGAAATCCCGGATCAGGGGTTCACCGTTTTGGTCGGCCCCTCGGGGTGCGGCAAGAGCACGCTGCTGCGTATGATCGCCGGGCTCGAGGTGGTCGACGAAGGCACGGTCGAGGTCGACGGCGCCGTGGTCAACGACATGCGCCCCAAGGACCGCGATGTCGCCATGGTCTTTCAAAACTACGCGCTCTATCCCCATATGAGCGTCTTCGAGAACATCGCCTTCGGCCTGCGCATGCGCAAGGTGCCGAACGCCGAGACCCGCGAGCGGGTGCACCGCGCCGCCGAGATGCTGGGTATCCCGGAGCTGCTCGAGCGCATGCCGCGCCAGCTTTCCGGCGGCCAGCGCCAACACGTCGCCATGGGCCGCGCGCTGGTGCGCGACGCCAAGATGTATCTCTTCGACGAGCCCTTGAGCAATCTCGATGCCCAGTTGCGCGACGAGATGCGCACCGAGATCAAGCGCCTGCACCAGGAGCTGCGCACCACCATGATCTACGTCACCCACGATCAGGTTGAGGCGATGACCCTGGCCGATCGCATCGTCTTGCTGCGCGATGGCGTGATCGAGCAGGAGGGCGATCCGCTCGAGCTCTATGAGCGCCCGACCAACCGCTTCGTCGCGGGCTTTCTCGGCTCGCCGGCGATGAACTTCGTGCCCGCGCGGATCGAGGCCGAAAACGGCGGCCTCGGCGTTCGCTTGCCCGATCAGACCGTTCTAGCCTTGCCCGAGGGGCGCCGGAGCGCTTATGCGGACCAAGTCGGCAAGACTATTCTAATTGGCATGCGGCCCGAGCACATGCATCGCGACCGCGAAGGCGAGCAACGCGATGGCTTCGGGCGCATCAGCGTTACGGTGGAGATCGTCGAGCCGATGGGCGCCAACACGCTGATCAATTTCCACCTCGGCGAAACCTCCATCCTGGCCCGCCTCGACGCCTATGCCGCCGAGCAGCCGGGCCAAAAGCTCGATCTGCTGGTCGACATGAACCGCGCCGTCTTGATCGACCCGGAAAGCCAGCGGGTGATCTAAGCGCCACGCGCTAGGCGCTACCTCAGCGCTCGAAAAACTTGGCCATGACCGCTTGCGGCTCGCCGCTGGCGAAGGCTTCGGCCTGGAGCCGGGCGAAGGCCTCGAAGGCGGCGTCGAAGCCGGCCTGGGAGGCCTCGCGAAAGCGCTGTTTGGTGAGGCGCATCGCCACCGGCGACTTGGCGGCGAGCACGTGGGCGATGTCCAGCGCCTTGTCGCGTACCTTGTCCTGGGCCACCAGCTCGTGGAAGAGGCCGAGGCGATGGCACTCCTCGCCGTCCATCAGGCGGCCGCTGAGGGTCAATTCGGTCGTGCGCGAGAGGCCGAGGGTGGCTTCCATCAAATGAGCGCCGAGGAGACTCGGCACCCCGACATTGATCTCCGGCTGACCCATGCGCGCCTTGGCGTGGCCGACGCGGATGTCGGCGAGCAGCGCGATCTGATAACCGGCGCCGGCGGCGACGCCGTTGACCGCGGCGACTGAGGGTTTGTCGAGGTCACGGATGGCTCCGTAGAAGCGCTTGAGGTGGGTCATCCAGTCGCCGGTTTGGGCCGCGTCGAGGGTGCGCAGCAGGGCGATATCCATGCCGGCGCAGAAGGCATGCTCGCCGGCGCCGGTGAGCACCACCGCGCGGCAGCCGGGGTCGGCGTTGAGCGCGGCCAGCGCCGCGCTGGCCTCCTCGGCCATGCCGAAGTGGAGCGCGTTGCGCACCTCGGGCCGAGCGAAAGTGAGGATCGCGACGGTGTCGCGTGATTCGAGGGTGATGAAGTCGGGCACCGGCGCCTCCCGTTGACAAAGGATGGGGCGGCCATCTTAGCGGTCGCGAGAGGTATGAGGCCACAATCCGGGTCGATTGGTCTAACCATTGAACGGGGGCGCTAATCGAACCTTTCGTGGTTGTCTTTGACTCGCTTTGGGGGCGGGTCTAGCGTAATAAAAATCTGCCCAGACTCGGACGCGATCGAGCGCGTGCCGAGGTCGCTAGGGCCGATAACGCTGGTCACAGGGAGGTTCATGGACCGATGCCGCGGGATCCCAAATACGATTGCCTTTTCGAGCCCATTCAGCTTGGCCCCAAGACCATGCGAAACCGCTTTTACCAGGTGCCGCATTGCAACGGCGCGGGGTCGGAAAAGCCCGGCGCGCAGGCCGCCTTCCGCGGCATGAAGGCCGAGGGCGGTTGGGGCGGCATCTGCACCGAATATTGCTCGATCCATCCCGAGTCCGACGATACGCACCGGGTTTCGGCGCGCATCTGGGACGAAGGCGATGTCATCAACCTGGGCCACATGTGCGACGAGATTCACAAGTGGGGCTCGCTCGCCGGCATCGAGATGTGGTACGGCGGCCCGCACGCGCCCGGCATGGAGAGCCGCGCCGCAACGCGCGCGCCCTCGCAGATCGCCTCCGAGTTCGAGTATCTGACCTATCCGCACGAGGCCGACGAAGACGATATCCGCGACCTCATCCAGATGTATGTCGACGCCGCGTTGCGCGCCGAGCGGGCGGGCTTCGATATCATCTATGTCTATGGCGCGCACAGCTATCTGCCGCTGCAGTTCCTCTCCAAGTTCTACAACAAGCGCACCGATAAATATGGTGGCTCGCTCGAGAACCGCGCGCGCTTCTGGATCGAGACGCTGGCGGCGGTCAAGCAGGCGGTGGGCCAGAATTGCGCCATCGCCACCCGCCTTGCCATCGACACGCTTTATGGCGCCGACGGCCTCGAGGTCGGCGACGACGGCCTGAAGTTCGTCGAGCTCGTGACCAAGGAAGGGTTGGTCGACCTGTGGGACGTCAATATCGGCGACATCGCCGAGTGGGGCGAGGACGCGGGCCCCTCGCGCTTCTACAAGGCCAATCACCAGAAGCCTTGGGTGAAGGACGTCAAAAGCATCGCCAAGGCGCCGGTGCTCGGCGTCGGGCGGGTTACCAGCCCCGACGACATGGTGCAGATCCTCGCTTCGGGCCAGGCCGATATCATCGGCGCGGCGCGCTCGTCGATCGCCGATCCGTTCTTGCCAAACAAGATCGACGAGGGCCGGCTCGAGGACATCCGCGAATGCATCGGCTGCAACATGTGCATCTCGCGCTGGGAGATCGGCGGCCCGCCGATGATCTGCACCCAGAACGCCACCTCGATGGAGGAATACCGGCGCGGCTGGCACCCGGAGAAGTTCGCGCCGGCCAAGGATCCCTGCTCGGTGCTCGTGGTCGGTGGCGGACCTTCGGGCATGGAATGCGCCCGGGTGCTCGGCGAGCGTGGCTTTGATGTGCATTTGCGCGAGGCCGCCGACGAGCTCGGCGGCTGCATGCGTTATGTCCAGCGCTTTCCGGGCCTCGCCGAGTGGGGCCGCGTCACCAGCTATCGCCAGACCCAACTCGACAAGCTCAAGACCGTGGAGGTGCACACCGGCGTCGGCTCGATGAGCGCCGACGACATCTTGAGCTATGGCGCGGATCGCGTCGTCGTCGCGGTCGGCTCGCACTGGTCCACCGACGGGCTCAGCGGCGTGACGCACAGCACCACACCCGGTGCCGATGCTGCGCAGCCGCAGATTTGCACGCCCGAACAGATAATACTGGAGGGCAAGGAGGTCGGCGACCGCGTGGTGGTGATCGACGGCGACGGCTATTTCACCGGCGCGAGCATCGCCGAATATTTGGCCGACCAGGGCAAACAGGTCTCGATCGTCACGCAGCTCTCCACCGTCGGCACCTATACCCATTTCACGCTCGAGGCGCCCAATCTGCACCGCATGCTGCACGCCAAGAAGATTGCGGAATATTGCGGTCACTGGGTGGAGGCGATCGAGCCCGGCAACGAGATCAAGGTGCGGGCCTATAACCTTTCGCGCGACGGTTATCTGCGCACCACGGAGCCGCGCACGGGCGCGCTGCCGCGCACGGCAGGCACGCATATCGAGGAGCTGACCTGCGATACGGTGGTGCTGGTCACGGGCCGGGTCTCCAATCACGAGCTGTTCCGCGAGCTCAAGAGCCGCAAGGCGGAATGGGCCAAGGAGGAGATCGACGCGGCTTTCCATATTGGCGATTGCTACGCGCCGCGCATGATCGCGGACGCGATCTTCGACGGCCACCGGTTGGCGCGTGAGTTCGAGTGCGACAATCCGCAGTTCCCGCTGCCGTTCATCCGCGAGCGCCAGGTTTGGGGCCATGATACCTATCCGGCCCTTGGCGCCAACGGCGGCTGAACGCGCCGCGCCTGGCACTTAGGGGGCGGCGCCTCGGCGCGAACCGGGGCGCCGCCTTCGTCCGAGACGCCGAAAAGCGGGTATATCTGTGGAGACGCGCGAACTTTTTTGGGATATCGGGCCGCTCGCCTACACGCTCTTCTATGTCGTGACCTGGAGCGCGATCGCGGTCTTCCTGCTCGGTTTTGCCCGCCACTTCGTCAAATATTTTCGCGCCCGCCGCAGCCCGGTGCCGGTGCGGCCCTGGTCGGGCTTGCTGCGCATGGTCGCCGATATTTTCACGCAGCGCACCGTCCGGCGGCGCGACCGTTTGGCGGGCCACGGCCACACCGCGATCTTCTACGGCTTCGGCCTGCTGTTTCTCGCCACCTCGATCGTCACCGTCGATTACGACATCACCGGCCCGCTGCTCGGCGTCTCGTTCTGGAAGGGCACGTTTTATCTCATTTTCAGCCTCGTCGCCGATCTCGCGGGTGTCGCGCTGATCGCGGGCGTCGGGCTCATGGTCTGGCGGCGCTACCGCTTGAAGCCGGTCAAGCTCGATTACCGGCGCGCTTATCGGGGCGAGGCGGCGCTACGCCCGAAAGCTCGGGCCTGGGCGCGCGAGGACGCGATTTTTCTGTGGGCGCTGGTGTTCATCGTGCTTACCGGCTTTTTGCAGGAAGGCGCGCGCCTGCAGATGGAGCAGCCGGCCTGGCAGGGCTGGTCGCCGGTCGGCTGGCTGGTCGCCAAGCTGCTCGGCGGGCTCGGCGTGGACGAGGCCGGGGCCGCCGCACTGCGCCGCGCCAACTGGTGGATCCACGGCCTGGTCGCGATCACCTTCGTCACCGCCCTGCCGTGGAACAAGGCCAAGCACATGATCGCGGTGCTGGGCTCGTTGGCGACACGCGACGCGATGGCGCTCAGGCGCTTGCCCAAGGTGCCCGTGCCCGAAACCGACCAGGACGGCGAGAGCGGCGAGATCGGCGTCAGCGCCATCGAGCAGTTCTCCTGGAAGGAGCTGCTAAATTTCGATGCCTGCACCAAATGCGGCCGCTGCGACGAAGCCTGTCCGGCGCGGGCGAGCGGCGCGCCGTTGAGCCCGCGCGATCTGATCCTGGATTTGCGCGTTCATGCCGAGCGCACGCGGGCGAAGAGCAAGGCGGGCGGTCCGGCCCTGATCGGCGACGTGATCGACGCGGAAACGCTGTGGGCCTGCCGCGCCTGTGGCGCCTGCCAGGAGATCTGCCCGGTCGGTATCGAGCATCCGACGATGATCGTGCAGATGCGCCGCCATCTGGTGGAGCAGGGCGAGATGGCGCAGCAGTTGCGCGATACGCTCGACATGATCGCCGACCGCGGCAACAGCTTTGGCGAGAGCCCCCGCGCGCGCGCCAACTGGACCCGGGCGCTCAAGTTTCCGGTCAAGGACATCCGCGAAACGGCGGCCGAGATGTTGTGGTTCGTGGGCGATTACGCCGCCTACGATCCGCGCAACCAAAGCGTTTCGCAAACCGTGGCGCGGCTGTTTCGCGCCGCCGGGCTCGACTTCGCGCTCCTTTATGACGGCGAGCGCAGCGCCGGCAACGACGTGCGCCGGGTCGGCGAGGAGGGGCTGTTCGAAAGCCTGGTGGAGCATAACCTGGCGCAGATGCAGGCCGCGCAGCCGTTCGCGCGCATCGTCACCACCGACCCGCACGGCTACAACACGTTGCGCAACGAGTATCCTGAATTCGCCGCCGTCGCCCCGATCAAGCATTACAGCACGCTGCTGGCAGGGATGCTCGAGGACGGCCGGCTGAAAGTGGTCAAACCGCTCGGCAAGCGGGTGACGCTTCACGACCCTTGCCATTTGGGCCGTCTCAATGGCAATTACGATGAGCCGCGTCGCGTGCTCGAATTGATCGGCTGCGACTTGGTCGAGATGCCGCGTTCGCGCGACAACTCGTTTTGTTGCGGCGCCGGGGGCGGGCGTATTTGGATGCCCGATCCGCCGGGCCAGGAGAAGCCGTCCGAGAACCGCATGCACGAGGCGGCCTCGCTGGGAGAGATCGATGCCTTTGTCGTTTGTTGCCCGAAAGACATGACCATGTTCGAGGACGCGCGCAAAACCAGCGGCCACGAGGACGACTTCGTGGTGCAAGACCTGGCCGAGCTGGTGGCCGAGGCGATCGAGCTGAAAAGCATCGACCTCAAGGCGGTGCCGGCGCTGGTCGAGCGCATCACCGAGGCGGCGGCCGCGCGGCTTGCCGACGCGGTGGCGGCGCGCCTGACTGACACCTTGACCGACACCTTGACCGACGCTGTGGCCGAGCGGGTCGCCGAAAAGGTCGCGGCCAAGATTGGGGACCGTATCGCGGCCGCACCGGCTGAGGTCACGACAGAAACGCCACCGGCCATGGCGGCCGAGAGTGAGCCGGCCTGGGAGGCGCGGCCGGTAACCGCCGCCGCGCTGCCGGCCTATGAGGTGCCGGCCAAGGAGGGCCCGCGCATATTGGTGGCGGTGAAGCATGTCGCGGAGCTTGGCGAGGAGTTTGAGTTCGCGCCGGAC
>JAUVWK010000022.1 GCA_030604165.1 Alphaproteobacteria bacterium
CGATCGTGATGCCGCGCTCGCGCTCCTCCGGCGCCTTGTCAATCTCGTCAAAGGCCGTGAAGACCGCCCCGCCCGTCTCCGCCAGGACTTTCGTAATCGCCGCCGTCAGCGTCGTCTTGCCATGATCGACATGGCCGATCGTGCCAACGTTGCAATGCGGCTTGGTCCGCTCAAATTTCGCCTTCGCCATCTCAGCTATGCCCCTTCAATTCTGTCGCTGTCCAAGGCCTGACGATCCGTCCATTCCCACTGATCACGCATATCGCGTCCGGACCTCTTCGGAAACGGCCGCGGGCACTGATTGATAGTGATCGAATTCCATTGTGAATTGCGCCCGCCCTTGCGTGAGCGAGCGCAGCGTGCTGACGTAACCGAACATTGTCGCGAGCGGCACCATGGCCCGAATGATTTGGGCGTTGGCGCGCGGCTCCATGCCGTTGATGTGGCCGCGGCGGCTATTCAAATCGCCCACGACATCGCCGAGATACTCCTCGGGCGTCGCGACCTCGACCTTCATGACGGGCTCGAGCAACACCGGACCCGCCTTATGCACGGCCTCGCGAAAGGCGTAGCGGGCGGCGATTTCGAAGGCGAGCGAACTGGAGTCCACCTCGTGATGGTCGCCATCCTTGAGGGTCGCCCTGAAATCGATCACGGGGAAACCGGCGACGATGCCGCTTTGGCGCGCCCCCTCCAGGCCCTTCTTGACGCCCGGAATATATTCGCGCGGCACCCTGCCGCCGACCACCTTGCTTTCGAACTGAAAGCCGCTGCCCGGCTTGAGCGGCGCGAACTCGATCTTGATGCGGGCGAATTGGCCGGCGCCACCGGTCTGCTTTCTGTGGATGTAGTCCACCTCGGCGACCCGCGAGATGGTCTCGCGATAGGCGACCTGCGGCTGACCGACATTGGCTTCCACCTTGAACTCGCGGCGCATCCGGTCGACCAGGATCTCAAGGTGCAATTCGCCCATGCCCTTGATCACGGTTAGGCCGCTCTCGCTGTCGCTGGTGACCCTGAACGAGGGGTCCTCATCCGCCAGACGCGCCAGCGCGAGCGACATTTTGTCCTGATCGGCTTTCGTCTTTGCCTCGACCGCCACTTCAATGACCGGGTCGGGAAACTCCATGCGCTCGAGCGCCACCGGGTTAGCCGGATCGCACAGGGTCTCGCCCGTGCTGGTGTTCTTGAGCCCAGCGATGGCTAGGATATCGCCGGCGCGCGCGTCTTGCACGTCCTCGCGGCTGTTGGCGTACATCGCGAGCATGCGCCCGATCCGCTGTTTTTGACCCTTGACGCTGTTGAGCACCGCTTTGCCAGTCTCGATCTCGCCCGAGTAGATGCGCACGAAGGTGAGCGAGCCGACGAACGGATCGGTCATGACCTTGAAGGCGAGCGCCGCGAAAGGCTCATCGTCGCTGCTGGCGCGCCGCACTTCCTCGCCGGTGCCAGGCACCACGCCGCCAATCGACGGCACGTCGGTTGGCGCCGGTAGGAGGTCTACCACCGCATCCAACAGCGGTTGCACGCCCTTGTTCTTGAAGGCCGAGCCGTTCAAGACCGGCATCAGTTTGCCCGACAGCGTACCGATGCGGATACAGCGTATGAGGGTATCTTCATCGGGCTCGTTGCCATTGAGGAACGCTTCCAGCACGTCATCGTCCATCTCGACCGCGGCTTCGACCAGAATGTTTCGCGCCACGGCCGCCTCTTCGGCCAATTCCTCCGGGATATCGCCGACCTCGAATTCGGCGCCCAGCGTCTCCGCCGTCCAAACGACCGACTTCATCCGCACCAGATCGACCACGCCGACATAATTGCTTTCGCTGCCGATCGGTAGCTGTAGGAGCACCGGATTGGCGCCCAGCCGATCCTTGATCATCGCCACGCAACGCGGCAAGTCGGCGCCGACGCGGTCCATCTTGTTGACGAAACAGATGCGCGGCACTTGATACTTGTCGGCCTGCCGCCAGACCGTCTCCGATTGCGGCTCGACCCCCGCCACGCTATCGAACACCGCCACGGCGCCGTCCAGAACGCGCAAGCTGCGCTCGACTTCGATGGTGAAATCGACATGACCCGGCGTATCGATGATGTTGACGCGGTGGTCGCGCCAGAAACAAGTCGTGGCCGCCGAGGTGATCGTTATGCCGCGCTCTTGCTCTTGCTCCATCCAGTCCATGGTGGCGCTGCCCTCATGGACCTCGCCCATCTTGTAGGACTTGCCGGTGTAATAGAGGATTCGCTCCGTGGTCGTCGTCTTGCCGGCATCGATGTGGGCCATGATGCCGATATTCCGATAATGATCGAGCGGGGTCTTGCGTTTCATCTTCTTGTTCTCGAACGCCGCCGGTTACCAGCGGTAATGAGAGAAAGCGCGGTTCGCTTCGGCCATGCGATGCGTGTCTTCGCGTTTTTTTACCGCGGTGCCGCGGCTGGCGGCGGCATCCATCAGCTCGTTCGAGAGCCGTTCAGTCATGGTGTTTTCCGAGCGCCCGCGCGTGGCCGTGATCAGCCAGCGAATCGCAAGCGTCTGGCGTCGGTCCAGGCGTACCTCGACCGGAACTTGATAGGTGGCGCCGCCGACCCGCCGGGAGCGCACCTCGATCATCGGCTTCACGTTCTCGAGCGCCTCGAGGAAGACCTTTAGCGGATCCTGCCCACTCTTCTTCTTGATCCTGTCGAACGCGCCGTAGACGATCGTTTCGGCCACCGACTTCTTGCCGTCCAACATCAATGAGTTCATAAATTTGGCCAAGACCACGTCACCGAAGACGGGATCCGGGTTAACTTGACGGTGCTCGGCGGCGTGACGACGGGACACGGGTGTTCGCTCCTTCCAGCCTCGTCCTATTTCGGGCGCTTGGCGCCGTACTTGGAGCGGCGCTGGCGACGGTCCTGGATACCTTGGGTATCCAAGGTGCCGCGGATAATGTGATAGCGCACACCCGGCAGATCCTTGACCCGGCCACCCCTGATCATCACCACCGAGTGTTCCTGCAGGTTATGGCCCTCGCCGGGAATATAGCTGGTCACCTCGAATGCGTTGGTCAGGCGCACGCGCGCGACCTTGCGCAGCGCGGAATTGGGTTTCTTGGGCGTGGTCGTGTAGACCCGCGTGCAAACGCCGCGCTTTTGCGGACAGGCTTGCATCGCCGGCACTTTGTTGCGCTCGGCAGGCGCCTTCCGGGGCTTGCGGATTAATTGATTAATCGTCGGCATTGCCGTCTATTCTTTCGCTCTGGTTACGCTTCGGACGATGGTCCGCTACGGTTGAACATCGCGCGTGCCGCCGATGCTCGCGAACACCGAAATCGCCCACAGAAAATCGGAGAAGCAAACCGCGTTCGCTTCCCCCGGGCTCGTTTCGCCGGCCCGTCAGCATAGTGCTAGATTACGCCTATATGTTGCGCGGCCGACCCTAGGCTGCGGCTCGACCGGCCACTTGCAAAGGAGGCCGCATACTAGTGACGGCCCCAAGGCGCGTCAAGCAGCAAACGACACAGGCAAAAGGCCTTTTTGGCGCGTCGGGCGGAGCGGTACGGCTTGGTGTCCAGCTCGTGCCGCAGCCGAGGTCGCGCCCCGTGCGAGCTACTCGGCCGAAGCCGCCGGTTGCTCGATCGCTTCCAGGGTCTCGCCTTCCGAAAGTGCCTCCGCCGCTTTTTCGGCCTCGAGCCTTTCCTTCTCCTCCTTTTCCTCGAGCGCCCGCTCCGCGGCGATTCGATTGATCCGATTGACGACGCTTCCGGTGCCCGCGGGAATCAGCCGCCCGACAATCACATTCTCCTTTAACCCCACGAGGTTATCGACCTTTCCGGCGACCGCGGCCTCGGTCAAAACTCGCGTCGTCTCTTGGAAGGAGGCGGCGGAGACGAAAGATCGGGTTTGCAGGGAGGCCTTCGTGATGCCCTGCAGCACCGGAATCGACCGTGCCGGGGCGTTATTGGACTCGTCCTTTTCCGCGGTTATTTCGTTGATCTCATCGAACTCGGTGCGGTCGGCCTGCTCGCCAATTAGGAAGGTGGTATCGCCCGGATCGACAATCTCGATTTTTTGCATCATCTGGCGGCAAATCACCTCGATATGCTTGTCGTTGATCTTCACGCCTTGGAGTCGGTAGACCTCCTGGATTTCGGCGATCAGATAGACCGCGAGCGCCTCGACCCCAAGGACGCGCAAAATGTCATGGGGGGCGGGATTTCCGTCCATCAGCGGGTCGCCCTTGCGCACGACATCGCCTTCCTGGACGCTAATGTGCTTGCTCTTCGGGATGAAGTACTCGAAGGGCTCGCCGCCATCGTCGGGAACCACGATGATCCGCCGCTTGGATTTGTAGTCTTTGCCGAATTCGATGCACCCGTCGATATCGGTGATGATGGCGTGATCCTTGGGTTTACGTGCCTCGAACAACTCGGCGACGCGCGGCAGGCCGCCGGTGATGTCGCGGGTTTTGGTCGATTCCCGCGGGATGCGCGCCAACACGTCACCGGCATTCACCCGATCGCCGTCGTCGACATTCATCACGGAGTCGACCGACAGGAAATATTGCGCCTCGCGCCCGTTTTGCAGCGTGATGACCGTCCCGCTATCATCGGTCAAGAGAATGCGCGGTTTTAAGTCGACACCCTTGGATTGCTGACGCCAATCGACCACGACCTTGTTGGATACACCCGTGGTCTCGTCCACCGATTCGCGGAACGACAAGCCCTCGACCATGTCGGTGAATTTCGCGGTGCCCGCCTTTTCCGAAATCAGCGGTAGCGTGAACGGGTCCCATGAGGCGAGCGTCTTGCCCTTCTCTACCTTCTCGCCGTCATTGATGAATAGTTTGGCGCCATAGGGGATGCGGTGTCGGGCCCGCTCCGCGCCACGTTGGTCATTCAGGACGAGTTCGCAGTTCCGGCCCATGACCACTTCGGTATCGGTGCTATCGGTGACCACGTTGTAGTTTTCGATCACCACTGTGGCCGCGGATGCGGCTTCCACGCTGGACACTTCGACGCCACGCTGCGCCGCGCCACCGATATGGAAGGTCCGCATGGTAAGCTGGGTTCCCGGTTCGCCAATCGATTGCGCGGCGATCACGCCGACCGCCTCGCCCACATTGACCGTCGTGCCGCGAGCAAGATCGCGCCCGTAACACTTGCCGCAAACGCCATCCTTGCTTTCGCAGGTCAGCACAGAGCGGATCTTGACGGACTCGACCTCGGCGGCCTCGACGATATCGGCATCCATCTCGTCGATTATCACGCCGGGCTTGATCAGGGTGCCCCCCGTATCGCGGTCGGTGACGGCGACGGAGGCGACCCGTCCCAAGATGCGCTCGCCGAGCGGCGCGATGATTTCGCCGCCTTCGATCACGGCCTTGACGACAAGGCCGTCTTCGGTGCCGCAGTCGTCTTCGACGACAATGCAATCCTGGGCGACGTCGACCAGGCGGCGCGTCAAATAGCCCGAGTTGGCGGTCTTCAACGCCGTATCGGCAAGACCCTTGCGGGCGCCGTGCGTGGAATTGAAGTACTCCAGCACGCTCAGGCCCTCTTTGAAATTCGAGATAATCGGCGTTTCGATGATCTCGCCGGACGGCTTGGCCATGAGACCGCGCATGCCGGCGAGCTGTTTCATCTGCGCCTCGGAGCCGCGCGCACCGGAATGGGCCATCATGTAGATCGAGTTGATCGGATTTCGCCGATCGCCCGCACCCGTGGGCTTGGAATCGGATTCTTGCATGCCGGTCATCATGGCGTGCGCCACGTTGTCGGTGCATTGCGACCAAGCGTCGATCACCTTGTTGTACTTCTCGCCCTGGGTGATGAGGCCATCGGCATATTGCTGCTCGTACTGGCCGACCAGTTTGTTGGTGGCGGCGACGAGTTCCTGCTTGCCCTCGGGGATCACCATGTCGTCCTTGCCGAAGGAGAGGCCCGCCTTGCCGGCGTATCGGAAACCGAGATGCATCACTTGGTCGGCGAAGATCACGGTCTCTTTCTGACCGCAATGCCGGTAGACCGAATCGAACACGGCACTCAATTCGCGTTTGGTCAGGAGCCGGTTGATTTTGTCGAACGGGATTTTTGGATTGAGCGGCAGAACTTGCGAAAGCAGCATCCGGCCTGGCGAGGTCTCGGCCCGCCTGATCACGCGGTTGCCGTCTTCATCCACGGCGGTGTAGCGGCAAGTGATCTTGGCATGTAACGACAGCACACCCGCATCCAGCGCCTTCTGCATTTCGTCGACGTTGGAAAATACCATGCCTTCGCCGAGCTCGCCGTCGCGCTGATAGGTCAGATAATAAACGCCGAGCACGATATCCTGGGTCGGCACGATGATCGGTTTGCCATTGGCCGGGCTGAGAATATTGTTGGTCGACATCATCAAGACCCGCGCCTCGAGCTGGGCTTCGGGCGACAACGGCACGTGGACAGCCATCTGGTCGCCGTCGAAATCCGCGTTGAAAGCGGCGCAGACCAGCGGATGAAGCTGGATCGCCTTGCCTTCGATGAGCACGGGCTCGAAGGCCTGAATACCCAGCCGATGCAAGGTCGGCGCCCGATTGAGCAGCACCGGGTGCTCGCGAATGACCTGCTCGAGAATGTCCCAAACCTCGGAGCGTTCTTTTTCCACCATCCGCTTGGCGGCCTTTAGCGTGGTCGCCATGCCGTACAGTTCGAGCTTGGAATAGATGAATGGCTTGAACAGTTCGAGCGCCATTTTTTTCGGCAAGCCGCACTGCTGCAGCTTTAGCTCCGGGCCCACGACGATGACCGAGCGGCCCGAATAATCGACTCGCTTGCCCAACAGGTTCTGGCGAAAGCGGCCCTGCTTGCCCTTGAGCATATCGGATAGAGACTTGAGCGGGCGTTTGTTCGCCCCGGTGATGACCCGACCCCGCCGGCCGTTGTCGAACAAGGCGTCGACGGCTTCTTGAAGCATGCGCTTCTCGTTGCGCACGATAATCTCGGGCGCGCGCAGCTCGATCAGGCGCTTGAGCCGATTGTTGCGATTGATGACGCGGCGGTAAAGGTCGTTCAAGTCCGACGTGGCGAAGCGGCCGCCGTCGAGCGGCACCAAGGGGCGTAGCTCCGGTGGTATCACCGGCACGACCTCCAGGATCATCCACTCCGGACGATTGCCCGAGCGGATGAAGGCCTCGATGATCTTGAGTCGCTTGACCAGCTTTTTGCGCCGGGCCTCGGACTTGGTCTCGGTCAGCTCGGTGCGCAGCGTGTCGCGTTCGGACCCAAGGTCCAGGGCGGCCAGCATGATGCGGATCGCCTCGGCGCCGATCCCGGCGGTGAACGAGTCTTGGCCGTAGTCGTCCTGGGCGCGCCGATATTGATCCTCGTTCAGAAGCTCGCTGTCCTTGAGCGGCGTGAGCCCCGGTTCGACCACCACATAGCTCTCGAAATAGAGCACGCGCTCGAGTTCCTTGAGGGTCATGTCAAGGAGCAGCCCGATGCGCGAGGGCACCGACTTCATGAACCAAATGTGAGCCACCGGCGAGGCCAACTCGATGTGCCCCATGCGCTCGCGTCGTACTTTGGACTGGATCACCTCGACACCGCACTTCTCACACACGATGCCGCGATATTTCATGCGCTTGTACTTGCCGCACAAACATTCGTAGTCCTTGATCGGCCCGAAAATACGCGCACAGAACAAACCGTCGCGCTCGGGCTTGAAGGTCCGATAGTTGATCGTCTCCGGTTTCTTGATCTCACCGAACGACCACGAGCGGATTTTCTCCGGGCTCGCGATCGAGATTTTGATCTGGTCAAACTGCTGCGCAGCGCTGACCGGGCCAAATAGATTGATCAACTCACTCATGAATTTCCTCCGATCTCATCCACGCTTGACTGCGGGGCGGTCGCCGGTACCTGGCGTCATCCGTCGTTTCGCGTGAATCAGGAAGTCGACCGTAAATCGACGTCGAGACAAAGCGCTTGCATTTCCTTCACCAAGACGTTGAAAGATTCGGGAATGCCGGCCTCGAAGTTTTCGTCGCCCCGTACGATCGATTCGTAGACCTTGGTACGGCCCGAGACGTCGTCCGATTTGACGGTCAGCATTTCTTGCAAGGTATAAGCGGCGCCGTAGGCCTGTAGCGCCCACACCTCCATTTCACCGAAGCGTTGCCCGCCAAACTGCGCCTTGCCGCCCAGCGGCTGTTGCGTGACCAGGCTATAGGGGCCAATGGAGCGGGCATGGATCTTGTCGTCGACCAGATGGTGCAGCTTCAGCATGTAGATGTAGCCGACCGTCACTTTGCGGTCGAAGAGCTCGCCCGTCTGACCGTCGATCAACGTGACTTGACCCGAGGCGTCGAGCCCGGCTCGATCCAGCATGGCGACGATATCTTTCTCGTGCGCGCCATCGAACACGGGAGTAGCCATCGGCACGCCGGCCCGCAGGCTATCGGCGAGCTCGATCTGTTCGGCGTCCGATAGCGCGCCAATGCCGCGTGTGCCATCGCCATTGGTGTCGTCATAGATCTCGTGCAACAGCTTATGCAGCTTTTCTTTCGATCGGCTCTCGTGGATGTTGTTGAGCAGCGCGCCAATGCGCTGGCCAAGCCCGTGCGAAGCCCAGCCGAGATGGGTCTCGAGGATTTGGCCGACATTCATGCGTGACGGAACGCCGAGCGGATTGAGTAGGATGTCCACGGGCGAGCCGTCCTCGAGATAGGGCATGTCTTCGATCGGCACGATCTTGGAGATGACGCCCTTGTTGCCGTGCCGGCCGGCCATTTTGTCGCCGGGCTGCAGCTTGCGCTTCACGGCGACAAAGACCTTGACCATTTTGAGCACGCCGGGCGGCAGCTCGTCGCCGCGCTGCAGTTTCTCAACCTTGCTCTCGAACCGCTCCTGGATACGCCGCAGGTTCTCTTCGAGCTCTTTGTTGAGCGTTTCCATCTCCGCCATCACGGGGTCGCTTTTGAGCACGATCTGCCACCACTGACCGCGCGAGAGCGGCGAGAGCACCTCTTCGGTAATCTTGACGTTGCTGCTGAAGTCTTTCGGTCCGCGTAGGCCGATCCGGCCAATCAGGAGGTTCTTGAGGCGGTCATAAATATTGCGCTCAATGATGGCCTGCTCGTCGTTGCGATCTTTCGCCAGCCGCTCGATCTCCTCGCGTTCGATCGCCAAGGCGCGTTCGTCCTTGTCCACGCCGCGGCGGTTGAACACCCGAACCTCAACCACCGTGCCGGAGACGCCGGGCGGCACCCGCAACGAGGTGTCGCGCACATCCGACGCCTTTTCGCCGAAGATCGCGCGCAACAGCTTTTCTTCGGGCGTCATCGGCGATTCGCCCTTCGGGGTGATCTTGCCGACGAGGATATCGCTCGGTTTCACCTCCGCGCCGATATAGACGATGCCGGCCTCGTCCATATTCTTTAGGCCTTCCTCGCCGACATTCGGGATGTCGCGGGTGATCTCTTCCTGGCCGAGCTTGGTATCGCGGGCCATCACTTCGAATTCCTCGATGTGGATCGAAGTGAAAGTGTCGTCCTTGACCAAACGCTCGGAAATCAGGATCGAATCCTCGAAGTTGTATCCGTTCCAGGTCATGAACGCGACGAGCACGTTGCGCCCGAGCGCGAGCTCGCCATAGTCGGTGCTTGGCTCGTCGGCGATGATGTCGCCCTGTTTCACCCGGTCGCCGACCGTTACCAGCGGACGCTGATTGATACAGGTGTTTTGGTTCGAGCGCTGGAACTTGAGCAAGTTGTATATGTCCACGCCGGTGGAGCCGCCTTGTCCGTCCTCCTCCGCCCGCACCACGACACGGGTGCCGTCGATCTGCTCGACGGCGCCGCTGCGCCGCGCGATGATCGCCACGCCCGAATCGCGCGCCACCATCTCTTCCATGCCGGTGCCGACCAAGGGTGCCTCGGTGCGGACCAGCGGCACCGCCTGACGCTGCATGTTGGAGCCCATCAGCGCGCGGTTGGCGTCGTCGTTTTCGAGAAACGGGATCAGCGCCGCCGCCACGGAAACGAGCTGCCGCGGCGAGACGTCGATATATGTGATCTGGTCCGGCGGCGCCATCACGAACTCGCCGTTGCAACGGCAGCTCACCAGGCTTTGCGTCAGCGCACCCTTTTCGTCGACCGGCGCGTTAGCCTGCGCGATGGTATATTTGCCTTCCTCCATGGCCGACAAATACGTCACTTCATCGGTGAGACGGCCGCCGTCCACCCGGCGGTAGGGACTCTCGATGAAGCCGTATTGGTTGACCTGCGCATACGTCGCAAGTGAATTGATCAGGCCAATGTTGGGCCCCTCGGGGGTCTCGATCGGACAGATCCGACCATAGTGCGAGGGGTGCACATCGCGCACTTCGAAGCCCGCCCGCTCGCGTGTTAGGCCGCCCGGGCCCAAGGCCGAGAGCCGGCGCTTGTGGGTAATCTCGGAGAGCGGGTTGGTCTGGTCCATGAATTGCGAGAGCTGGGAGGAACCGAAGAATTCACGCACCGCCGCTGCCGCTGGCTTGGCGTTGATCAGGTCGTGCGGCATGACCGTGTCGATATCCACCGAGCTCATGCGCTCGCGGATCGCCCGCTCCATGCGCAACAAGCCAATTCGGTACTGGTTCTCCATCAGCTCGCCGACCGAGCGCACCCGGCGATTGCCGAGATGATCGATATCGTCGATCTCACCCCTGCCGTCTTTCAAGCCGACCAACGTGGTCACGACGGCGAGAATGTCTTTGCGGCGCAAGACGCGCATGCTGTCGTCTCCGTCGAGCCCGAGGCGCATGGTCATCTTGACGCGACCGACGGCGGACAAATCGTACCGCTCGGAGCCGGTAATCAGCACATCCTCGGCCCGGATCCAGGGCGGTTCACTGCTGCCCTCGACCGCGGCGCCGGCGGGCACGATCACCCGTACCCAGTCGTCTAGTTGGTCGAGAATCCAGAGCTCGCCGACCTGGGCCCGCTCGAGGGTGAGGAGTGGCTGCTTGGTCTTTTTCGGCTCGGCATAGGCGTCGGCGCTGTCACGGCTGAGCTTGGCGCGCCCGAAAACCAGGTCGTAAAAGAGTTTTTCGGCGGTCTCCAGGGTGGGCGGCTCGCCCGGGCGCATGACCTTGTAAATTTCGATCAAAGCCTCTTCACGGTTGCTGCTGCGGTCGACCGCGATGGTATTCCGCATGTAGGCGCCCACATTGATGTGATCGATCGCCAGGGTTGGCAAGGTCGCCACACCCGCTTCGTCGAGCGCAGCCAGACTGACCTCCGTGATCTCGTCCCCGGCCTCGGCCAGAACCTCGCCGGTCTCGGTGTTGATGATATCCTCGGCTATGTATTGCCCGATCATATCCTCCGGCAACACCAGCTGTTCGGTCATGCCGGCGTCTTCGATCTTTTTCAGCAAGCGCGGCGTGAAGCGCCGACCGGCCTCGGCCACGACGCGTCCGGTTTTGGCGTTGACGAGATCGGTGAGCAGCTTGGTGCCCTTGAGGCGTTCTTTATCGAACGGCGCCTTCCAGCCATCCTTCACTTTCGTGTTGACGACGGTGTGGTAGAACGTGGACAAGATTTCCTCGGTGCTCATGCCGAGGGCGCGCAGCAACACGGTGACCGGCAGCTTGCGGCGGCGGTCGATCCGTACGAACACCAAGTCCTTCGCGTCGAACTCGAAGTCGAGCCAAGAACCGCGATAGGGGATAATCCGCGCCGCATAAAGATATTTGCCAGAGCTATGGGTCTTGCCCCGATCGTGATCGAAAAACACGCCGGGCGAGCGGTGCATTTGCGAAACGATGACGCGCTCGGTGCCGTTGATGACGAACGTCCCGTTGCCGGTCATCAGGGGCATGTCGCCCATATAGACATCCTGCTCCTTGATGTCGCGCACCGTGCGCAGACCGCTGTCCTCATCGACATCCCAGACGATGAGACGGAGCGTGACCTTGAGCGGGGCGGCGTAGGTAATGCCGCGCTGCTGGCATTCCTCCACGTCGTATTTCGGATCCTCGAATTCGTAGCGCACGAACTCGAGCGAGGAGGTGTCCGAGAAATCCTTGATCGGAAACACCGACTTGAAGACCTCTTGAAGACCGTACGCACCGCGCCGGTCCGACGGGATGTCCTTTTGGAGGAAATGTTCGTACGATTTTTTCTGAACCTCGATGAGATTCGGCATCGAGGCGATTTCGGGAATGCGCCCGAACGATTTGCGAAGTCTGCGATTTCCCAAGTACGATTGCGGCATGCTCGCCTCTCGATAAATTCTCTTGCCCTGCCGGGCGTCGCCCTGCGCCGCTCAGCCGTTACGGCCGGGCGCCGGGGTTTGGTTAACCGGTGGTCCGTGACCTCGGCGCCATGCGGTTAGGGACGCGGCCGAAAGCGGACGACCTCAGGCAGTGGCGAGCCTTCCGGCTGGCCACGGCACGAGGTCCGGATGTCACGTTGTCGAGCAAGTCGTTTACTTGATTTCGACCGTCGCGCCCGCGCCTTCGAGCTGCTCCTTGAGCTTGTCGGCCTCATCTTTCGAAACCCCCTCCTTGACCGACTTCGGCGCGGCCTCGACAAGGTCTTTCGCTTCCTTCAAACCGAGCGAGGTGATCGCGCGAACTTCCTTGATCACATTGATCTTCTTTTCGCCGTAGGCGGTAAGAATGACCTCGAACTCGGTTTGCTCCTCGGCCTCCGCCGCCGCCGCCGGCGCCGCCGCGGCCACCGCCACGGGCGCGGCCGCGGACACGCCCCACTTTTCTTCGAGCATGGTGCTCAATTCCGCGGCTTCCAGAACCGAGAGCCCGGATAGGTCTTCGACAAGTTGGGCTAAATTAGCCATGTCGGCAGTCTCCTTGACTTCTGTTGTGCGCCTTCGTCACGCGGCGATCCTTGGGTCCTGGGCCTTTTAAGCGGCCCGATCGGTTTGTCCATAAGCGTTCAAGAGGCGCGCCAGTTGAGCGCCGGGCGCCTGCAACACGGCGGCGATGCGGGTCGCCGGCGTTTGTAGCAAGCCGACGAACTGGCCGCGTAATTCGTCCAGCGACGGCAGCGCGGCAAGCGCCTTGACGTCGGTCGGCGCCAGCACGTCTCCGGCCAGCGAGCCACCGACCACGATAAGTTTGTCGTTGCCCTTGGCGTAGGCGACCACCGCCTTGGCGGCCGCCACGGGGTCGTCTGAATAGGCGATCGCGGTCGGGCCGGAAAACAGCGCCTTCATCGGATCGAACTGTGTCCCGTCGATAGCCAATTTCACGAGACGGTTCTTGGTCACTTTGAAGTGGGCGCCAAGTTCCCGTACTTGGCGCCGCAAATCGGTCGCCTCGGCGACATTCAGGCCCGAATAGTGCGTGACCACCACGAGGTTGGTCGATTGGAACACGTCGCGCAGGGTCTGCACGACTTGCTCCTTTTGTGCTCGCTCCACGGCTTCCCCCGTTCGCTTCAATCAGGCCGTGCCGGCGCCGAGCGGCGCGCGGTCGCTTGCGGCAATGCCCCGTAATAGCATCGAGCGCAATCCCGGCGTGGGTGCGTTTTGATCGCTTCGTTGCGCCGCCAATTGGCGAGCGACATGTCGCATGCGTACCAACTCCTGTCTTGGCAGGCGGGTATTTCCCCTTGAGCCGCCGCTTAACCTGGCGGCGCCTGCGGTCTCGGACAGGATGGAGGCGTCGAACCTTGGTAAAGCCTCCGCAAGACCGCGGCAACAGCCCGAGATCATGCCGCCGCGTTCGAATTTCAAAGCGTCGCTACCCCGTCTGCGTCACCCGGTCTGCGCCAATAGGGCGGCGACGTTGAATTTGATCCCCGGCCCCATTGTCGAGCTGAGCGACGCTTTCTTGAAAAAGGTTCCCTTGACACCGCTCGGCTTGGCCCGGTTGATCGCCTCGATCAGCGTGGTGACGTTTTCCGTCAGGGCGTCGGCGCTGAAGCTCGCCTTGCCGATGCCGGCGTGGATCACGCCCGCCTTTTCGACGCGAAACTCAATCTGGCCGCCCTTGGCCGCTTTCACCGCCTCGGCCACGTCTTGCGTTACGGTGCCCAATTTGGGGTTCGGCATAAGCCCGCGGGGGCCCAGAATTTTGCCCAGCTTGCCGACCACGCTCATCATGTCGGGCGTCGCGACGCAGCGGTCGAAGTCGATGGCGCCGCCTTGGATCTGCTTGGCCAGGTCGTCGTCGCCGACCAAATCCGCGCCGGCCTCGCGGGCCATATCGGCCTTGTCGCCCTTGGCGAAGACAGCGACGCGCACCGACTTGCCGGTGCCATTGGGCAGCGTCACGGTGCCGCGCACCATCTGGTCGGCGTGGCGCGGGTCGACGCCGAGGTTGATCGCCATCTCGATGGTTTCGTCGAACTTGGCCTTGGCGTTGCTCTTGACCAATTCGACCGCCTCGGCCAACTCATAGGTGGCCTCCCGATCGATGCTCTTTCTCGCGTCCTGTAGACGTTTGCCGCTTGCGCTCATTGCTATTCATCAACCACTTCAATGCCCATCGACCGTGCCGAGCCCGCGATCATGCGGCACGCGGCATCGAGGTCGGTGGCGTTGAGGTCCTCCATCTTTCGCTCGGCGATCTCGCGCACCTGCGCCTGGGTCACGGTCGCAATGATCTCGCGACCGGGCGTCGGCCCGCCCTTGAGCAGGTCGGCGGCCTTTTTCAGTAGAAAGCTGGCCGGCGGCGTCTTGGTGATGAACGAAAAGCTGCGATCGGCGTAGACCGTAATGACGCACGGGATCGGCATGCCCTGTTCCAGGTTTTGCGTCTGCGCGTTGAAGGTCTTGCAGAATTCCATGATATTGAGTCCGGCCTGGCCCAGCGCCGGCCCGATCGGCGGCGACGGGTTGGCTTGCCCGGCCGGCACCTCCAGCTTGATGTATCCTGTCGCTCTCTTTGCCATGCAAAGACCTCAATCCCGAATTCGCCCGCGCGTTTCGCCGCTCAAGCTTTCTCGACCTGTCCGTATTCCAGTTCCACCGGGGTGGCCCGGCCGAAGATGGATACCGCCACCTTGAGCCGCGCGCGCTCTTCATCGACGTCCTCGACCATGCCGTTGAACGAGGTGAACGGGCCGTCGCAAACCCGTACCGTTTCTCCGATCTCGAAGGTCACGGACGGCTTCGGCCGCTCGATCCCCTCCTTGACTTGATGCAGAACCCGCGCCGCCTCTGCCTCGGTGATCGGCACCGGCTTGCCGCCGCTGCCCAGGAAGCCGGTGACCTTGGGCGTATTCTTGATCAGGTGCCAGGTTTCGTCGCTCAGGTCGAGTCGGGCGAGCACGTAGCCGGGAAAAAACTTGCGCTCCGACTTGACCTTCGTACCGCGCCGCATCTCCACCACTTCTTCCGCCGGAACCAGGACGTCGTCGATCGCCTCGGCGAGGCCCTTTTGCGCCGCCTGCTCCCTGATCGACTGCGCCACCTTCTTCTCGAAGCCGGAGTAGACGTGAATGATGTACCACTGCATTGCCATCGGCTTTAGCCGCCCAACCCAAGGATCGCCCGAATACCGATGCCGAGCACTTGGTCTACGAGGAAGAAAAAGATCGCCATGATGACCACCATGATGATCACCATGATCGTACTGACCGTCGTCTCCTTGCGCGAGGGCCAGGTGACCTTGGCGATCTCCTGGCGAACCTGACGCAAAAATTCGACGGGCGTCGTCTTTGCCATCGCCATTCTACCGTGCGGACTCAAGGGAAGACGGACCGCCAAAAATGGCAGGAGTGGAGGGCCTCGAACCCCCAACCTCCGGTTTTGGAGACCGGCGCTCTGCCAATTGAGCTACACTCCTGCACGCCGAATCGGCACCTGCATCGTGCCGCGGTGCGCGAAGTCGCGCTTGGTCGTGCGCCGTGTCCGCACTCTGTTTCCCCTCGTCTCTCTCGTCGTTTGCAAACATTCACCCCCGCGCGCGGGGGTCGAAACTCTACTCCATGATTTTGGCGACGACGCCGGCGCCGACGGTGCGGCCGCCTTCGCGGATGGCGAAGCGCAGGCCCTCTTCCATGGCGATCGGCGCCATCAGCTCCACCTTCATGTTGACATTGTCGCCCGGCA
>JAUVWK010000388.1 GCA_030604165.1 Alphaproteobacteria bacterium
ACGCGCGCGCTTCGAGCGTTCGTACGACGAGGCTGCCGCACTGCGGCCGAGGCCCGCTCTCTCGCCTCGGCCGTTGCGTTCGATCTGTCGAAATAAAAAATGAAAATCGAGCGGGGCTACTGAATAGCTATTTCTTCTTTTCCTTTTTCAATTTTCGTTTTTCCTTCGGCGTAAGCTGGGCCTTCTTCTGTTGTTCCCGTTTGCCTTTGTCTCTTTTTCCCTTGTCAGCCATATCTGTTTCTCCTTGTTTGAATTGGGATTTCCCGGATGGCGCCGGCCAACCCCTTGGTTCGAGGTGCGGGCCCGTAGACAACGCTCAGGAAAGCGAGCGCCGCGATAATTGCCCCAACAATTGCCCCAACAATTGCCGGTGACATTGCCGGTGACATTGCCGGTGAAACAATCGCTTCGAAGCGCCCCGCCGGATAGGCGGTGGGGCTTTTCTGTCCGATGGCCTCGTCGAATGTCCTTTTGAACCGGTGGATGGTGCCCTGCGGCGCCTAGGCGTCGGGCAATGCGTCGGCCAGGATCGCGGCCGACGACGTTGCGTTTGCGATCTCCTTCAGGACGGGAGACTATCGAAATGCCCGGCGAAAATCTACGCGGTGGATGAAGGCTTGCGGTAGCGCTCGGATATGGTTGAGATCGAGCGCCGCCACCGCGGCTGATGCCGGCCAGAAAAGGGACGGCAAACCATGGATCAAGCCATACCGAGCCAAGCCATACCGAGCCAAGCCAGAGTCGTCATCGTCGGCGGCGGCATCATCGGCTGCAGTATCGCCTATCACCTGGCCAAGCTCGGCTGGCGCGATGTCGTGCTGCTCGAGAAGGGGCACCTGACAAGCGGCACGACGTGGCACGCCGCCGGCTTGGTCAATCAGCTGCGCGCGAGCCACACCCTGACCCAACTGTCGCGCTACGGCGTCGGTCTCTATGAAAGGCTGGAGGCGGAAACCGGGCAGGCCACGGGATTTCTGCGCAAGGGCAGCATGCCGATCGCGCGCACCGAGGCGCGCTTGACCGAGATCAGGCGCATGGCGGCGCTCGGCGATTGTTTCGACGTCGAAGCCTATGAGATCACGCCCAGCGAAGTGCAGGACCTGTGGCCGCCGATGGACGTGACGCAGATCAAGGGCGCGATCTTCATCCCGGGCGACGCGCAGGTCAATCCGGTCGATACGACGATGGCGTTGGCCAAGGGGGCGCGCGCGCACGGCGTGCGGATCGTCGAGGAAACGCCGGTGACGGCGATCCGCCGCAAGCACGGCAGCGTCAGCGGCGTGGCGACGGAGCAAGGCGATATCGCCTGCGAGTACATCGTCAATTGCGCCGGCATCTGGGCGCGCGAGATCGGCCTGATGGCGGGGGTCAATGTGCCGCTCTACGCGGCCGAGCATATGTATGTCGTGACCGAGCCGATCGCGGGGCTGTCGAACAAGCTGCCGATCGTGCGCGACACCGACGGCTGCATCTACATCAAGGAGGACGCCGGCAGGCTGCTGGTCGGCTGCTTTGAGCCCGAGGCCAAGCCGCTGCCGCTCGACAAGCTGCCGCGCGGCGCCGAGTTCATCGAGCTGGCGGAGGACTGGGATCAGTTCGAGATGCCGATGCGCAACGCGCTGGCCCTGATCCCGTGCTTGAAGAGCGCGCCGATCCGCCAATTCCTCAACGGGCCGGAAAGCTTCACGCCCGACAACAAGTTCATCATGGGCGAGGCGCCGGAGCTGAGGAACTTTTTTGTCGCCGCCGGCTTCAACTCGCAAGGCATCCTCAATGCCGCCGGCGCCGGCAAGGTATTGTCGGAGTGGATCGTCGAGGGCCAACCCAGCATCGACCTCGCCGAGCTCGATATCGCCCGCTTCGGCCGCTTTCAAAACAACCGGCGCTACCTCGCCGCGCGCACCCGCGAGAGCCTCGGGCTGTTGTTTCAAATGCATTGGCCCTACCGCCAGGTCGAGACGGCGCGGCCGGTGCGCTTGAGCCCGTTGCACGCGCGCCTCGTCGAGCACAACGCCTGCTTCGGCGAAGCGGTCGGCTGGGAACGCGCCAACTGGTTCGCGCCGGCCGGCGTCGAGGCGCGCTACGACTACGCCTATGACCGGCAGAACTGGTTCGACTATGTGCGCGACGAGCATGGCGCCGTGCGCAACACCGTCGGCCTGCTCGATATGAGCTCGTTCGCCAAATATCTGGTGCAAGGGCCCGACGCCGAACGCGAACTGCAGCGCATTTGCGCCAACGACGTCGCCGTGCCGGACGGCAAGGTCGTTTACAGCCAACTGCTCAACCGGCGCGGCGGCATCGAAGCCGACCTGACCGTCACGCGCCTGGCGGACGAGCGCTACCTGGTGGTCACGGCGGCGGCCTCGCAAAGCCGCGACTTCAACTGGATCGCGCGCAACCTCGCGGACGGCGCGCGGGTCTATCTGACCGACGTCACCTCGGGCTTCGGCGTGTTAGCGGTGATGGGGCCGCGCGCGCGCAAGCTGCTCAGCCGCGTCAGCGATGCCGATTTCTCGAACCAGGCCTTTCCCTTCGGCACTTATCAGGAGATCGACGTGGGCTATGCCCGGGCGCTGGCGTTGCGCGTCACCTATGTGGGCGAGCTCGGCTGGGAGCTGCACCTGCCCACCGAGTTCATGGTGCCGGTGTTCGATCGATTGTTCGAGGCCGGCGCGGATCTGGGTCTCAAGCTCTGCGGCATGCACGCCATGGATGCGCTCAGAAGCGAAAAGGGCTATCGCCACTGGGGCCATGACATCACGCCGGCGGAAACGCCGCTCGAGGCCGGCCTGGGCTTCGCCGTTTCGTTCAAGAAGACGACAGCCTTTATCGGCCGCGACGCGCTCGAGCGCCAGCGCGAAACAGGGCTCACGCAGCGTCTCGTCCATGTCATGTTGGAGCAAGCGGAACCGATGATGTTCCATGACGAGACGATCTACCGCGATGGCGTTATCGCGGGGCGCATCACTTCGGCGGCCTTCGGCTACGGCTTCGAGCGGCCGCTCGGCATGGGCTATATCGAAAGCGGCAAGGACGGTGCCGGCGACGAGCTGACCAAGGACCACTTCGAGGTCGATATCGCCGGCGAGCGCGTGCCGGCGACGATCTCTCTGAAACCGTTCTATGACCCGAAGAGCGAGCGCGTTCGGCTTTAGCAGGCTGCCAATATTACAACAGCCACCGGCTATGGGGCGCTCACTGGCATCTATATACTTGACAACGGAACGGCTGCCCATCTGAAGCGACTGCCCTATCTTTACTGAAAGTTGTGCGTCGCCTATCCTTTCCCTTCCCAGGGGAGAGGCGCATGCCGGAAATCAAGCTCAGGATCGGTGACCTCGCAGCATTTCGGTGACAGTATACTTTATTGTGAGAGGCGAGGCCTTTCTCGACCGTCTGGAAGCTCTGGCCGGCCGCCGCCTCCGCCCCGGCAAGCCGGGACCGAAGCCGCCAAGGGCGGAAGCCATTAGATTAAGTATACTGTCCCCGAGAC
>JAUVWK010000464.1 GCA_030604165.1 Alphaproteobacteria bacterium
CCTGCGCCACGAGCTCCATCTCTTCGGCACCCATGTCGGTTGCGAGCATGGCGTCTGCGGCGCCTGCACGGTGCTCGTCGACGGCCGCGCGGTGCGTAGCTGCACGCAATATGCGGTGCAGGCCGAGGGCCAAGCGATCGAAACCGTCGAGGGCCTCGCCGACGGCGACGGCCTGAGCGTATTGCAGGAGGCCTTCCGCAGCCATCACGCGCTGCAATGCGGCTTCTGCACCGCCGGCATCCTGATGTCGACGACGCAGTTCCTGAAGGAAAACCCGACGCCGAGCGAGGCGGCAGTGCGCGCCATGCTATCGGGACACATTTGCCGCTGCACCGGCTACGATGGCATCGTCCGCGCGATCCTAGACGCGGCCGCCACTCTGGCGCGCGGACCCAGGCAAGAAACGGAGGAAGACGACAATGGAACTATACGCTGAACGACGCGCCGCGGTGCTCAAGGAGCTGGACAGCTTGCGCGTCGAGATCGACGCCGAGAAGCGCATCGGCTGGCTGATCCTCGACCGCCCGCCGCTCAACATCGTTTCCTACCGGGCACGGGCGCAGATCAACGCGATCATCGAGGAGTTCGGCAACGACGACGACGTCGGCACCGTGGTGATCCGCGGCGCCAACGGCCTCTATACCTCGGGCGGCGACGTGCGCGGCTTTTTCAAGGTGCCGCGCGACGGCATGTCGCATCTCGCCTGGAACATCGGCGCGCCGCAGCGTTGCCCCAAGCCGGTCATCTGCGCCATGGAAAAACACGCCTTCGGCGTCGGCTTCGAGCTTTCGCTGGCTTGCGATTTCCGCCTCGCCACCAAGGAGACCAAGCTCGGCCTGCCGGAGGTGACCATCGGCGAGATCCCGGGCAGCGGCGGCACCCAGCGCCTGGTCAACCTGGTCGGCCTGACCCGCGCCAAGCGCATGATCTATCTCGGCGAGCGCATCACCGCGCAAACCGCGCTCGACTGGGGCATCCTGAGCGATCTCGCCGAGGATGCCGCGGCGCTGGAGGAAATGGTCGAGAGCTACGCCAAGCGCCTCAACGCGCAGTCGCCGCTGGCGCTGCGCACCGTGAAGCGGGTGCTGAACGCCACCCACGACACCAGCCTGGAGATCGGCCTCGAGCTCGAGGGCCACGCCTACGAAAAGCTACGCGACAGCTACGACTACAAGGAAGGCGCCGAAGCCTTCTTCAACAAACGCAAGCCGGTCTACAAAGGGGAATAGAGGGGGCGACGTAAGGCAGGCTGGCAATGGGCAAGATTCTCGTCACGGGGGCGCTCGGGCAGATCGGCTCCGAGCTGGTGCCGGCGCTGAGGGAGCGCCATGGCGGCGCGGCGGTGATCGCCTCGGGCATTCGCTACCGTTCGGTCGGCGCGGTGACCGAGGGCGGCACGATTGAGCTGCTCGATTGCACCAAGCTCGACGACATCCGGGCGGTGGTCGAAAAGCACGACATCGAGACCATCTATCACATGGCCGCCATGCTCTCGGCAATCGGCGAAGACAAGCCGGAAGAGGCCTGGGAGCTCAATTTCGGCGGCTTCGCCAATGTGCTCAAGGTGGCGCGCCGGCGGGACTGCGCCGTCTTCTTCCCGAGCTCGATCGGCGCCTTTGGCCCGAGCACGCCGCGCCTGAACACGCCGCAAGACACGGTGCAGCGACCGACCACCATCTATGGCGTCGCCAAGGTCGTGGGCGAACTGTTGGCCGATTATTACGCCGCCCGCTTCGGCCTCGACACCCGCGGGCTGCGCCTGCCGGGCCTGATCTCCTACGTGGCGCTACCCGGCGGCGGCACCACGGATTATGCGGTCGAGATTTTTTATCAGGCGATCCGCGAGCAGCGCTTCAGCTGCTTCCTGCGCGCCGATACGCGGCTCGACATGATGTACATGCCCGATGCGGTGGCGGCGATCATGCAGGTGATGGAAGCCGACGCCGGCCGCTTGAGCCACCGCAACGCCTTCAATGTGAGCGCGATGAGCTTCACGCCGGCCGAGCTGGCGGCGGCGATCCAACGCCATATCCCTGACTTCGCGATCGATTACGAGGTCGACCCGCTGCGCCAGGCGATCGCCGATTCCTGGCCCGATGCGATGGACGACAGCGCCGCGCGCGCGGAGTGGGGCTGGCAGCCGCGCTACGATCTCGCCGCGATGACCGAGGACATGCTCGAGAAGGTCGCGGCCAAGCTCGGCGCGACTTGAGGGGCAGGCGCTCGCTTAGCCGCCCAAGGCCTGACACGCCTCGGCTGCGTCGATGACCGTGGCGAACACCGGCATGAGATTGGTCATCGAGAATTCGTGATTCTCGTCGCTGTTGCTGCCGCAGGCGTCGCGCACGACGATCACCCGATAGCCCCTGTCGGCCGCCGTGCGCGCGGTGGCCTCGACCACGAAGTTCGTCCACAGACCCATGATGACAATCGTGTTGACGTCGAGAATTTGCAGATGCTGGGCCAACCGCGTGGTGACGAACGGGTCGACGCAGGTCTTGTTCAGCACCAACTCGCCTTGCTTCGGTGTTACGCTCGGGTGAATCTCCGCGCCGCTCTCCCCGGCAAGGACACTGCGATTCTCGCTCACCATCTGGAAGAGCGGATGGGTTTTCACCGGCGCGTCGACATACCCCTCGGCGAAGGAAACGGTGACATAAACGACCGGCACCTTCCGAGCCCGCGCGGCGGCGAGAACGCTGCTGGCGTTTTCCAGGACCGGCTCCACGTTGGCTGTGCCCGCGACGATGTCGTTTTGTAGGTCCAGCGGCAAAACCGCCGTACGGCGTGGCTCGAGTTCAAGTGTCATGATGGCTCCCTTGTCGATGGCTGCGACGGCGCGATGGGGCGCATCAGACCTTCCAACTGAAGGGGCTCACGCTACCGGCGCCCCAGCTGTCCCAAGCCCGCATTTCAGGGTCGGCAAAGCGCGAGCCGTCGGCGCGAGCGAGATCCGTTCTGTCGATTTCAATCAAGCCCAGGATGGGTGTGTTATGCACCGATGCCGTGCG
>JAUVWK010000111.1 GCA_030604165.1 Alphaproteobacteria bacterium
GGCCGCTTGTGCCTTGTCTGGCCATGTGAGGTCTTGCCTACATTAAGGTCGTGGCGGGGCCGACGGTGCGGCGCTTTGCCATGCCAGCGCCGATGCTCTAACATCTCACCAATTGGTTGAGACGCTAGGTTCCTGGCAAAACGGGCAAAAGGAGGTCCTCGATGACCGTTCCAGTGCTTGATCTTGGCAATGACCCGAGCGAGCGCGGCCGTAGCCACGGCGAGACGCTGCGCGACGACATCCGCACCAATATCGACGTCTATTTGGATCGCTTCGGCAAGCTCGGGCACGCCCCCGACGACGTCCTCGCGGAAGCGGCAAAATGGATCGACGTGCTGGAGCGCCTCGATCCCGAATTCACCGCCGAAATGCGGGGTGTGGCGACAGGCTCGGGCTACGCCTTGCCCGAGATCACCATGCTGAACGTACGCTACGAGCTGATCATCGGCATGTTCAAGCGCGCCGGCGGCGTGACGGCCACGGCGCCGATCGGGGCGAGCGACGGCTGCACCTCGTTCGCGCTATTGCCGGAAAAGACCAAGAGCGGCGAGACCCTGATCGGCCAGAACTGGGATTGGATTCCCGGCGTCAAGACCATGCTCAGCCGCGTCAAGCGCGACGACAAAACCGACTTCGTGTGCCATGGCGAGAGCGGCACCGTCGGCGGCATGCAAGGCGTCAATGAGGCCGGCATCGGCGTCGTCATCAATGCCCTGATGTGCACCGACGATGGCGCCTATGAATACGAAAAGCCGTTTCGCATGCGGGTGCGCGACGTGCTCAACGCACCGAACATGCATGCCGCCATTCAGGCGATCTGCGGCACCAATCGCGTCGTCTCGATGAACTTCATCCTCGGCCACGCCGACGGCGAGGCCATGAACATCGAGGCGGGACCGGACCGGGCCGGCTTTATCTATCCGCAAGACGGCATCCTGACGCACTCCAACCATTTCTGCGATCTGGACGTCGAATCCGAGGTCGTGCGGCTTTGGCCCAACACGATGTATCGGAATGTGCGCTTGGAAAGGCTGTTCCGCCAAAGCCAGGAGGTGGACGACGACTCCATCCTGACGGCGATGTCGGATCACTTCTCCCACCCCCATTCAATTTGCGCCCATGTCGACGAGGAAGAGCCGGAGACCATGCAACTCGAGACCAGGAATTCGGTGCTGATCTCGCTGCAGCAGCGCAAGATGGCGGTCACCGACGGACAGCCGTGCCAGAACCGCTATCAAGAGGTGGGCCTGGCCGCGTAGGCGCTCGGCCGTCATCGGCCGCGGCCGCGCCGGGCACGTGGCTATCGTCAAGAAATTACTCTGAGTGAAGCAGTTAGGCCTGGGCTGGGCGGAGACCCGGCCCAGGCTCCACCAACCAAGGGAGGCAATGATGAAAAAAATTTGGCGAACATGTGTGCTGACGGCGGGCGCGCTCGCGCTTGCCGCGGCGCTCGGCATCGGCGCGCCGCCGGCGAACGCCCAGGACAAGATCAAGGTCTATGCCAGCGCGGGCTTCGAGGGCAACACCTGGATGGACGCGTCGCTCAATCTGATCACGGCGATCGCCAATACCGCGGCCTACAAGGACCGGGTCACGCTCGAGACGCAGTCGGCGCGCGGCAACGCCCAAACCCAGATTCAGCAGATCAACGCGATGGTCCAGGCCGGAGCGGACGTAATCGTCTCGTGGGCGATTTCGCCGACGGCGCTCAACCGGGCGATCCGCAACGCCTGCGGCAAGGGCGTGATCTTTATTACCTGGGACGCCGAGGTCACCGAGCCTTGCGCCTATCACGTCGGCATCAATCAGGACTGGGCCGGCGCCGGCCCCGCGGAATGGTTGGCGGAAGAGCTCAACGGCAAGGGCAATATCGTCTTCATGGGGGGCATCCCCGGCAACATGGTCGACCTGCGCCGCAACGCCGCGGCCAAGGCGGTCTTCGCCGACTTCCCGGACATCAAGATCGTCGCCGATACGCCGAGCATGTGGAACAACGCCACCGCCAAGCAGAAGCTGACCGAGATCGTCGCAACCCACGGCTGGGACAGTATCGACGGCCTGTGGACGCAAACCGGCTGCTACGTGTTCACGCAAATGCAGGTTGACGCGGGGCGCGGCGACCAGCTCAAGCCCTGCGCCGGCAATGGCACCAACGGCCACCGCGTGGCGCAGCTTGCGCCGGGCACCACCGAGGGCGCCTACGGCTTGCGCAGCGCTTCCATGGGCTCGCCGCCCTGGGCCGGTCCGCTGGCCTTCAAGCTGGCGATATCGAAGCTGGATGGCGCGGAGATCCCGCATTTCTACGAGATCCCGATGCCCCTGATCACGCCCGGTCAAACGGTGCTTTGCGACAAGGCGGACCTGGCGGAGCTGCAGGCGAAGGACTGGAGTTGCAACGCGGTGCCCTTGAGTGTCGCGCCGTCGAACTACTTTATCGACGTGTGGCATCCCGAGGTACCCGAGTTGGACGCCTTCTCGGCGCTCGAGGGAACGGTTCCCGCCGGGCAGTGAGCGTTCGTCGGCCCGCAATTCCCGGCTAACGGAGAAACCGGGCAACGGAAAAAGCGAGGGCGCGGCGGCGATTTTGCCGGCCGCGCCCTCGTTGTCCGGGCATCCGCATTGAGCGCGGCCGGGCGAACCCCGGCGCGGATCTCGGACGCGGTCGCATGGACGAGGCAAATATCGCCATCAAGACGGTTGGTCTGACCAAGCATTTCGGGCCGACGGTCGCCCTGGAAGACGTCACGCTGTCGATCGCCAAGGGACAGGTGCACGCGCTGCTCGGCGAGAACGGCGCCGGCAAGTCCACCTTGGTCAAGATCCTGAGCGGCATGAACCGGGCGGACGCGGGCGAGCTCTATCTGTTCGGCGAGCCGGCGCATATCCACGGCCCAAGGGATTCGCACCGGCTCGGCATTCAGACCGCCTATCAGGAAATCTCCCTGGTCAAGGACCTCACGGTTACCCAGAACATGCTGTTGCCCTACGAGCCGGCGGGCGCGCTGGGGCAACTCCGCCGGCGCCACGCCGAAGAGCTGGTGCGCGAGATGCTGGCGCGCCTCGGGCTCGACGACATCGACCCGCGCCAAGAGGTCAACGAGCTGGCGCTGCCGATGCGTCAGAAAATCGAGATCGCCCGGGCCGTCTCGCGCGACCCTAAGGTGCTGCTGCTCGATGAGCCGACCTCGTCGCTGACCAGCCGGGACGTGGACTGGTTCGGCGCGCTCATCGACAAGTTGCGCGCGCAAGGTGTCACCATCGTTTTCATTTCGCACCGCTTGCAGGAGGTCCGCAAGTTCTGCGACAGCTTGACCGTGCTTCGTAATGGCCGAAATGTCGGCAGCTACAAGGCCGCGGAGGTCTCGGACGACGATGTGATCGCTCTGGTCATCGGCCGTTCGCTGGCCGCGACCTATCCGCCGAAGCCGGCGAGCCAATCCCGCGCGGGTCAGACGGCGGCGTTGTCGGGCCGCGATCTGGCCACCGCCGGGGCTCTCGAAGAGCTCTCGCTCGACCTCTGGCCCGGCCAGGTGCTGGGCGTCGCCGGCCTCGACGGCATGGGGCAAAGAGAGCTGTTCCTTTCTCTGTTCGGCATGGTGGACCTCGCCGCCGGTTCGATCTCGATCGGCGGCCTGCCGGTCGTGCTGCGGTCGCCGCGCGATGCCGTGCGCGCGAATATCGGCATCAGCCTGGTGCCGGAAGAGCGCAAGACCGAGGCGTTGTGCCTCGAGATGAGCGGCCGCGAGAACGTCTCGCTACCGATCGTAAGCCAGTTCGTGCGTTTCGGCCTGATCGATCTGAAGCGCGAGGCGGCCGCCGTGCGCCGGGTGCTGAAGATGGTTCAAGTCGACGCGCGGGCCCTTTACAGCCCTTGCAAAGTGTTCAGCGGCGGCAATCAGCAGAAGATCGCCATCTCCAAGTGGCTGCTCACCGAAAGCCGGATCCTGCTGATGTACGACCCGACACGGGGCGTCGATGTCGGCACCAAGGCCGAGATCTACCAATTGATTCGGGCCTATGCGAACGCCGGTGGCGCGGTGCTGTTCTATTCGACCGACGTCCCGGAGCTGGTCAATTTGTGCGACGCGGTGATCGTGGTCTATCGCGGCCGGCAAGTCGCGATGCTGGAGCGCGACGCGATCACCGAAGCCAACATCATGCGCGCGGCGCTCGGCGAGACCGGGTCGGGAAACGAGACCGCCACGCGCGAGGCCCCTTGATGGCTGGCGCCCGAACTCGCTCATGGCTTTATCTGCCGTCGTTCAATTGGTCGCGCCAGCGCGGCACGATTACCGCCATCGCCGTGTTCATCGCCATGGTCGTGGTGCTGCAGTCGATCACGGGCCAAGGCATCAGCTATTTCGATATCAGCTCGATCACGGCGAGCGCCGCCACCCTCGCGCTCGCCGCGATCGGCGCGACCATCGTCATTCTGGCGGGTGGCCTGGATCTCTCCGCCGGCGCGGTGATTTCGCTGGTCAATGTCGTCTTGGTGACCCAGCTCGTGCCCTCGACCATGGGCACCGTGGAGTTCACCATCGTGGCCACCGTCGTAGCGCTCGCTATCGGCACGGCGATCGGCGCCATCAACGGCTTTCTCGTGGCCTACGTTCGCTTGCAGTCGATCGTCGTGACCTTGGCGACCATGTTCATCGCCCAGGGCGGGGCGTTGCTGGTGCTCAAGTTTCCCGGCGGCGAGATGCCGTGGGATTTCAGTTTGGTGTTTACCGGCGATGTCGTCGCGGAGGGCCTGCCGGCGCCCATCGTGGTGCTGATCGTCGCCATCGCATGCTGGCTGATGCTGCGCAATACGCGGCTCGGCACCAGTATCTACGCCATCGGCAGCGACCCGGACTCGGCCGCCGCCGCCGGCGTGCACCTGCGGTTCACCCGGTTCCTGACCTTTACCCTCGCCGGCACCTGTTACGGCGCCGCCGGCCTGTTCATCACCGCCAACATGGGCGGCGGCGATCCGCTGATCGGCGCCAAGATGCTGCTGCAGATCTTCGCCGCCGTGGTTTTGGGCGGCACCCTGATCGGCGGCGGTCGGGGCGGCTGCGTCGGCACGGTCTTCGGCGCGCTGACGCTCACGATCGTGGTCAATATTTTTCTGGTTTTGGGGGTGCGCACCTACTACACGCCGATCGTCGAAGGCGTGATTCTGATTTTGGCCGTGCTCGGCTTCTCATTGAATCGGCAGGCGCCGGTGGTGGGCGTCGTCCGCTACTGGGTGCAAACGGTGCGCGCCATGCGGCAATCCGCCCTGCCTTCGCGCCTGCAACCGTTCAAGGAGCGGATCAGCCTGGCGGGGCTGCTCGGCACCGCGTCGGGGTCTCCGGACCACGGCCTTAACGTCGGCTGGTTCACCCGAAATCGAGCCACGCTGCGCTACGCCGTGCCGCCTTATTTGATCTTTATCCTGATCCTCGGTGTCACGATCGGCGTGTTCGGGAGCAGCTTTTCGCCCCTCGATTACCTCAACGCCATGCTCATCCTGACCGCCTTTCTGGCCATCCTGGGCTTGGGGCAAGGCACGGTGATCATCACCGGCGGGCTCGACCTGTCGGTGCCCTGGACCATGACGTTTCCGGCCATCATCGTGACCACGCTTTGCAACGGCGTCGACGCGCCGGCGGCCTGGGTCATCCCGCTCGCTCTCGCGGCGGGCCTGACCATCGGCTTTTTGAACGGCATAACCATCGTCTTGTTCGGCCTGTCGCCGATTATCGTCACGCTGGCCATGAACGGCGTCTTGGAGGGGGTCTCGCTGCTGTTCAGCGGCGGCGCACCGATCGGCAAGGCGCCGCCCGCGCTGGCCTGGTTCGTCACCGGCCGCATCGGCGGCATCGCCCCGCTCGGCTGGTTCCTCATCGGGTTTGCCGTGTTCGCCACGCTGTTCCTCAATTACACGGCGTTCGGCCGCCGCGTCTTCGCGGTCGGCAACAGCGTCACCGTCGCCAAGCTGTCGGGTGTGCGCACGGGATTCCCGATTGTCGGCGCCTATGTGCTGAGCGGTTTCTGCTCGGCTCTGGTGGGGATTTTTCTGGCCGGCTTCAGCGCCCAGGCCTTTTACGGCATGGGCGATCCCTATCTTTTGTCGTCGATCGCCGTAGTGGTGCTCGGCGGCACCCTGATTACGGGCGGGCGCGGCCATTACCTCGGCATCTTGGGCGGCGCCATCCTGTTTACCGCGCTGGGGATCATGCTTTCGGGAACGGTGCTGCCCGAGGCGGTACGGAATATCATTTACGGTCTCGTCGTGCTCGGGGCCATTATCGCGCTCAGAGAACGCACCACCGCCTAGTACCAAGGAACCAAGCCATCTCGGCAGGAGGTAACAATGGCAGGAACCGGTAAGGACATTCAGGTTTGCTTCAACCCCCACTTCGACGCCGTGGCTTTGTGGCTCGGCTCGTTCGGCGGCGAGGATTCGCCGTGCGACATCTCGCGCGGCGTCTTCGCGGCCAAACGCGGCGTTCCGAGGCTGCTCGAGCTCTTCAAGCGTTACGGGATCAAGACCACCTGGGGCGTCACCGGCCATTCGGTGGAAAGCTTTCCCAAGCAATTCGAGATGATCGTCGCCGACGGTCATGAAATCGGCGTGCACGGCTATACCCACGAGAATCCGCTGGCCATGACCCGCGAGCAGGAAGCCGACGTGCTCGACAAGACCATGGCCTGCGTCAAGGCCGTGACCGGCACGGCGCCGGTCGGCTACATGGCGCCGTGGTGGGAGCTGAGCCCGAACACCATCGATCTGCTACTGGAGCGCGGCATCCTCTACGACAGCAGCCTGATGGAAGACGACTTCCATCCCCATTGGCTGCGCCGCGGCGATTCCTGGACCAAGATCGACTATTCCAGGCCAGCCAAGGATTGGATGAAGCCCTGGCTGCCCGGCGAGGACGCCAAGCTCATCGAAATTCCGGCCAGTTGGTACCTGGACGACGCGCCGCCGACCATGTTCGTCAAGGCCTTTCCCAACAGTCATGGCTGGATCACCGGGCGCGAACTCGAGGAGATTTGGCGCGATCAGTTCGATTGGGTTTACCGGCATCACGACTACGCCATCTTCCCTTGCACCATTCATCCCGATAGCGCGGGCAAGCCGCACGTGCTGATGATGCTGGAGCGGCTCATCGATCACATGCTGGCGCACGACGGCGTGCGCATGGTAACCATGAAGGAGATGGCCGAGGAATTCGCCCGTCGGGTGCCCTTCGGCAGCGGCATCGATCCCGCCGGCTAGGGCGTTTTCAGTTCGCGTGGGCCGGAGCCGCTAGGTCTTCAAAGACCCTATTTCTTGACGTCCTCGGTCAAGGCCGCCGAAACAACGCGCGAGAGCATGGAAGGCTGTTTCTTCTTAGGCTTGCTCGCCTTCGCCTTGGTGTTGTCCGCCGCCTCGATGTCGTCATCCATCGGGCCTGTATCCTTCGGGCCTGTGGTTTTTTTTGCCGCCGGTTTGCCGTCGCCCGCTTCATCGGTGAGCGCCCATGAGACGACGCGCGACAGGAGGGACGGCGCCGAGCGTTTCGGCTGCGGGCTCGGTTTTGGCGGCGCCTTGGTGGCGGTCTTCGGCGGCGCTTGCCGCTTTTTCGCCACCATCACGTCCGGGGTCTTGTAGGTGTACAAGTGCTTGTCGTTGCCACCTTCATCGACGATGAAATAGGCGACTTTGGCGATGGTATGGTCTGCCTGGCATTTCTCCCGGGCATCCACTTCGGCCTGCCCTTTGGTCATGGCGTCGGGGCTGGTGTAAAGGTGGCCGGTTTTTAGCTCCTGGCCCTGCTTACAGGTATAGATCTCCGTCATCTTTGCCATGGCCGTATCACCCACAAATCTGCATCAAGAAATTCATAAATTGTCCCTGCGGCGCCCCGGAATCCGCCGCGAGGGCGCGGCCAAACTCTAGCGGCTGCCCCTTTGGTCGCCGTCTCCTAACCATGCCCTTGAAGTGGTTAAGAAAATGTTTTTTTCGCGGCGGCAAAATTCGGCGAGAAATGGCGCCGGATGGCTTATTTCAGCGCCGCCAGCAAGGCCGGATCGAGCGGATCGGTGGGTCGCTTGGCGA
>JAUVWK010000413.1 GCA_030604165.1 Alphaproteobacteria bacterium
CGTCGGGCGCGCGCGCGATCAGGTAGGCGAGCGCCCGCTTGACTGCCGCCTCGCCGCCCTTCCGCTGAATATCCGCCGGCATCGGCCCATGGGCCAGCCCGGCGAAGCCCGCTTTGTGCAATCCGGCCAGCAGGCAGCCGGCGTCGCTGTAGCCGAGATAGAGCTTGCGCCGCGCGACGGCCGTCAGTTGCGCGAGCGCGGCCTCGGCGATGCGGCAGGCGCCATAGCCGCCCCGGGCGAACCAGAGGGCATCGAAGCTTTCGTCGTTGGCGATCTCGAGGAAGGCCGCCGTGCGGGCGGCGTCGTCGCCCGCGAAATGCCCGGCGGCGAGAAAGCATTGCGGATGAAACTGGATCTCGATGGAGCGCGCGGCATCGAGCCCGGCGGCGATCTCTCCGACGCGCTCGGCCACGGTTCGGTCGATGGGCGATCCGGGCGCCATGACGCCGATCTTGAATGTCTCTCCAGGCACGCTTTCGTTCCTCGTTCTCGGTAGTCTTGTCAGGTCGGGGCTATCGCTGTAGTCAGGGCCGGATGGACCGGGACAAGCATTATTTCTTCTGCGGCATCGGCGGCAGCGGCATGTTGCCGCTGGCCTTGATCCTGAAGGGTCGGGGCTGCGTGGTGGCAGGGTCCGACCGCATGCTAGACCAGGGAGGAGCCACGCAGAAGTTCGATTTTCTGCGCGCCCGCGGCATCCGGCTTCACGCGCAGGACGGCAGCGGGCTGACCGCGCCCGAGCAGATCCTGGTCACCTCGACCGCGATCGAGGACAGCGTGCCCGACGTGCAAGCGGCGCGCCGGCTCGGCGCCACGGTGACGACGCGGGCCGAGCTGCTGGCGGCGCTCTTCAACGCCGCGCCGCGCTCTATCGCCATCGGCGGCACCAGCGGCAAATCGACCACGACCGGCATGATCGGCTGGATCCTGAGCCATGCCGGGCGCGACCCGACGGTCATGAACGGCGCGGTGATGAAGAACTTCATCGCCCCCGACACGCCCTTCGCCAGCGCCGTGCTGGGCGCGAGCGACCTCTTCGTCAGCGAGGTGGACGAGAGCGACGGCTCCATCGCCCTCTACAAGCCGCGCCTCGCGGTGCTGACCAATATCGCGCTCGATCACAAGTCGCTGGACGAGTTGCGCGCGCTGTTTCGCGAATTCGTCGCCACGGCGACGACGGTGGTGCTCAATTTGGACAACGACGAGACCGGCACACTGGCAGCCGAGCTGACGCCCGGCAAAACAGTCACCTTCAGCCTGAGCGATGGCGCCGCCGATTTTCGCGCTGGCGCGCTAACCCCGACGCCGGCGGGGATCGGTTTCGCGGTGACTGAGCGCGCCACCGACACAAAAGCCGAAGTGAGCTTGCGCGTGCCGGGCGAGCACAATGTCGAGAACGCGCTGGCCGCCATCGGCGCCGCGCACGCCAGCGGCGTGACGCTGCAAGAGGCCGCATCCGCTTTGGCTCGCTTCGCCGGCCTCAGGCGACGGCTCGAGCTCGTCGGCACGGCCAAGGGGGTGACGGTGATCGACGATTTTGCCCACAACCCGGACAAGATCCTCGCCACGCTCGCCACCCTGCACGCCTTTCCGGGCCGCCTGCTGGTCCTGTTCCAGCCCCACGGCTTCGGCCCGCTGCGGCTGATGAAGGACACCTTCATCGACTGCTTCGCGCACCAGCTGCACGAGGACGACGTCTTGATCATGCCCGATCCGGTTTATTTCGGCGGCACGGTCGAGCGCGCGGTCACGAGCCAGGATATCGTGCAAAGCGTGCAGGCGCACGGGCATGCGGCCCACACCATCGCCGAGCGCGCCGCCTGCGGCGACAAGCTGCTCGCGCTGGCCCGGCCCGGCGACCGCATCGTGGTCATGGGCGCGCGCGACGACAGCCTGGCGCTGTTCGCCGCCGAGCTGCTCGCCAGACTGGGGCGGTAGTCTTCGGCGCCCGACGGCCACAGGCGGATCAAGCAGCGGTCGTTCGACCAATGTGCATTTCACCGCCGGGTTTGCCCCGGAGCCAACCTCGCTCATCCCCATTGGCCCCGATAGACTCACAATCCGCACCTGCCTAAACTTCTGCTGTGACCGCTTCAGGGGCCAGGGAGGCACCCATGACGGAAAAGACCGAGCGCCGGCTCGCGGCGATCTTGGCGACCGATATGGTCGCCTATTCACGGCTCATGGAGCTTGACGAAGAGGGCACGATCGCGCGACAGAAACGCCATCGCGCGGAACTATTCGACCCCACGATCGCCAAACATCACGGCCGCATCGTCAAGACCACCGGCGACGGGATGTTGGTGGAGTTTGTCAGCGTGGTGGACGCTGTCAGATCTGCGATCGAAATACAGCAAGCCATGAAAACGCGCGAGGCCGATACGCCCGAAGCCACACGCATGCAGTTCCGTATCGGCATCAACCTCGGCGACATTGTCATTGAGGACGACGACATCTTTGGCGACGGCGTGAATATCGCCGCGCGTCTCGAAGGACTCTCAGAGCCGGGAGGTATGTGCATCGCCGATGTCGTCTATCAAAGCATCGAAGGCAAACTCGACTTGGCGTTCGATGATCTTGGCCAACTGTCGGTCAAGAATATCGCCAGGCCAGTCCACGCCTGGCAATGGCGGACGGGGAGTACCGACCATGCCGAAGGCCCGGGCGCCTTGGACGCCGATCAGGAAATTCGCTTCTGCATGGCGCCTGACGGTGTGCGAATTGCCTATGCCACGGTCGGCTCCGGCCCGCCGCTCGTCAAGGCGCCGAACTGGATGAACCACCTGGAGTACGATTGGCGGAGCCCAATATGGCGGCATCTATTGCAGGAGCTTAGCCGCGATCACACGCTTGTTCGCTTTGATCAAAGGGCGAACGGCCTTTCCGACTGGGATGTCGAGGATGTTTCATTCGACGCGATTGTTCGCGATCTGGAAGCAGTGGTCGAGGCTCAGGGATTGGAGCGCTTTTCCTTACTGGGTATATCGCAAGGCTGCGCCATTTCGATTGCTTACGCTGTCAAGCACCCCGACCGAGTCAGCCATCTGGTGCTTTATGGTGGATTTGCTCGTGGTGTCCTCACCCAGGGCTCACAGTCGGTACAAGAACGGGTGGCGGCCCTTGCGACCCTGATGCGCCATGGGTGGGGCCAAGACAACCCGGCCTGTCGGCAGTTGTTCACGACACGCTTCATACCCGGCGGAACGCAGGAGCAGATAGAGTCGTTCAATGAACTCCAACGCATCAGCATCTCACCTGATAATGCGGTCCGTGCGCTCGAGACGATGAACAACACCGACGTGATCGCCCTCCAAGCCCAGGTCACG
>JAUVWK010000314.1 GCA_030604165.1 Alphaproteobacteria bacterium
CCAAGCGCCGCCGCGGGGCGAGATCAGGCCACGGGGCTCTTAGACAAGGAAGCCTTCGGCGAGGCGGCGCATCGCCGCGTCATGGCCGGGCGCGCCGAAGGCGAGGATATCAATCTAACGCTTGTCAATATGGACAAGCTCGCCGCCGTGCGCCGCCACCTGAACGAAGCCGACGGGCGCGCCCTCATGACGGAGCTCGCCGCGCTGCTCCGCGCCAAGTCGGTCGATGGCGATCTCGCCGGGCGCATCGACGAGGATAAGTTCGGCGTGCTTCACCAGGCGGCCTTGAATTTGGCCGCGCTCTCAAGCGAAATCGAGGCTTTGGTCCGCGACAAGGATACCGGGGTCCGGAACTTCGCCGTCGATACCGCCACGATGGTGTTGGATGCCGAGGGCATGTCGGACGAGGAATCGGCGCAAGCCGTGCTGTATACGCTCAACAAGTTCAGCGAGGAGGAGGCGGGCGCCTTTTCGTTCACGAAGCTGTCCGAGGGTTGCAGCCAAATGCTCTCGGAAACCATGGTCTGGGTGCAGCGCATCAAAAGAACCATCAACCGCAACAGCTTCTCAATGGCCTATCAGCCCATCGTCTCGCTCGCCGACGATCAGGTGCACCACTACGAAGCGCTCTTGCGCCTGCCGGGCGAGGTCGGCTCGCCCTATAAGTTCGTCACCATGGCGGAGCAGCTCGGCAGCATCGCCGATCTCGACTTGGCCGTGCTGCGTCGCGTCACGGGTCTGCTGCAAAAGGTCGGCAGCGAGCGCTGCAAACCGGTCGCGGTCAACGTCTCGGGCCGCTCGCTCGGCACGCCGGGGTTTGTCGATGCGGTGATGGAAACGGTTCAGCGCGACGAGAGTTTGTGCCGGACGCTGCTCATCGAGGTGACCGAATCATCGAAAATCATGGATCTACAAACCGCCAACGAAGCGCTTCGGCGGGTGCGGGCACCAGGGGTGCGCATCTGTCTCGACGATTTCGGCGTCGGCGCGGCCGCCTTCGAGTATCTGCGCGCGCTCGAAGTCGATTTCGTGAAGATCGACGGCAGCTTCGTCCGCGACATGCCGAATTCGCCGTTCAGTCGCGCCTTCGTTAAGTCGATCGCGGCGCTCTGCAACGAGCTCGAGATCGCGACGGTGGCGGAGTTCGTGGAAAACGCCGCCATTGCCACGGCGTTGCGTGACTCGGGCGTGGACTTCGCGCAGGGCTACCATTTTGGCCGTCCGAGCGAGGAGATGCGCTGGGCCGAGGCGCCCGCCGCGCCCGCGGCCGCGACACTCGTCCGTCCCGCTCATGCGGTGGCCGAGCCCGCCGCGCCGCGGGACGCCTAACGCATGACAATTCGCGCCCTTGTGGAACGGCCCGACGAGGAACGCTCCGAGGTTCGCTTGGCTTTGGGCGCGGAGGACTGGCGCCAGCTGGACAAAGTTGGCCAGGCGCTGGTGGCGCGTTATCGGGGGCCGCTCGCCCTGGTGGATCGAAACGGTCGCGCCGAGCCCGCCAACGAGCAAGGCGTGGAATTGGCCGACGCGCTCAACGGCATTCTACGGCCACAATTCATCACCTTGCTGGCGCGGGCCTCGGAGGCGGGCGTCTCTCACACCGATTTCCTGCGTCTCGGCGAGGTGCGGGACGACCTGGCGATCGATCTTCTGGTCGTTCCGCTGGCGGAGTCGGGCGCGGATGCGGACGGCTATCTCGTGCTCGGCCGCGACGCCAGGCTGAATCGTAATTTTCGCGAGGCCCTGATCGAATCGCGTAAGCGCTACATCGACATGGTGCGTTGCTCGGCGGATTTTGCCTGGGAGACCGACACCAATGGCGTTTTCGCGTTCGTAACCATGAGCGGCGGGCTCGGCTATACGCCCGACCGCTTGGTCGGTCGCGCCGCCCGCTCCTTGCTCGACCGGCGTCGCCCGCCGCCCGAGCCGTTTCCGTTCGAATCGAACGCGCCGACGGAAGAGGCCGAGATCTGGTTGCGCGATTCGGCCGGCGAGCCGGTGTGTCTGCTGGTTTCGTCGGTTCCCGTCACGGGCGAAGGCGGCATATGGATAGGGACGCGGGGCGTCTGCCGGGATGTCACCGAGGCCCGTCGGCTGGATGAGGCCTTGGCGCGAGCCCGGGCGCGCGAGAAGCTGCTCGCCAACATCGTCACCACGATCCGCGACGAGGTGGAGCCCGAACGCCTCTTGCAAACCGCCGCCCGCTCGCTGGTCGATGGGCTCGATGCCTCCGCCTGCTGGATCTACCGGGCCGACCCGAAGGGCGGCTTGCGCTTGGCCGCCGAATACGGCGACTGGCCCAACCCGCCGGCGCTTCTCGAGGTCAACACGGTCATCGACCGCATGGTGAATATCGGGCCGGGACCCGAGATCGACGAGCTCAACACCCTGGCGGCGCCGACGCGCTATCGCAACGAGCGCAATGGCGCGATCTGCATCGGGCGCGCCGGGCGCCGCCGCTGGCAAGACGACGATCGCAACCTGCTGGCGGGCATCGCCAACCAGTTGGGCATCGTCTTTCAGCAGATCGACACGCAAGAATCGCTTTTGGCTTTGTCGCGTACCGATGGGCTCACCGGTCTGCTGAACCGGCGCGCCTTCGTGGATCAATTGCGCGGCCGTTTGGCGCAAGCCGCGCAGTTCGGCTTGATCGGCGCGCTGTTCTGCGTCGACCTCGATAACTTCAAGCCCATCAATGACCACTTCGGTCATCGTCGCGGCGATACGGCGCTGCGCACACTGAGCCGCATCTTACGCGAGAGCACCGGCGAGATGGATCTGATTGGCCGCTTGGGGGGCGACGAATTCGTGATCTGGTTCGACGCGGTCGATGCCGAAGAGGCCGCCGCCAAAGCGGCGGCGTTGGTGGAAGCCAGCCAAGTGCTCAGCCAATATTCCGAGGATCTCGAGAAGGCGCTGGCGGCCTCCATCGGCGTCGCGCTATTCCAGCCCGATCGGCCGGAGGAGATCGAAGAGCTGATTGCGCGCGCGGATCGCGCCATGTACGAGGCGAAACGTCTAGGCAAGAATAGGTTCTCGCTTGCGCCAGCACCCGACGGCGCCGACAAGCCGGCCATGGGTAACGCATGAAGGGTCTTCTCGATCGCTTGGTCGGTCGTGGCGGCGGCAAGCCCTGGCGCGGCGCGACCATGGATTACGAGGAAGCAAAGCGCCTTGCCACCGACGGCGACCCCACGGTGCGTCGGCGTCTCGCGGGCCGCGCCGACGTGCGGCCGGAGGTGCTGTACTATTTGGCGGAAGACGAGATGCCCGAGGTGCGGCGCGAGATCGCCGGCAACCAGGCCACGCCGCGCCAAGCGGACGTCATTCTCGCCGACGATCGCGACGACGACGTACGCATTTGCCTGGCGCGCAAGATCGCCCGGCTGGCGCCGGAGTTGAGCCCGGCAAAACAAGGCCTTCTGCAAGAGGTGACGCTGCAAGTCCTCGAGAAGCTCGCGCGGGACCAGCTGCCGCGCGTGCGCCAGATTATCGCCGAAGAGATCAAGCATCTGGATACGATCCCGCAGTCCCTGGTCAAGGCACTCGCCAAGGACGTGGAACTCATCGTTTGCGCGCCGATTCTGGAGTTCTCGCCGTTGCTGATGGACGACGACCTCCTCGAAATCATCTTGAGCGATCCAGTTCAGGGCGCGCTAAGCGCCATCTCGCGCCGGGTCGCGCTGGGTGAGCGCGTCTCCGACGCGATCGTCGGAACCACGGACGAGGCCGCGGTGGCCGACCTACTGGCCAACCCGAGCGCGCAAATCCGCGAAGAGACGCTCGACCAGATCGTCGAGCAGGCGCCCGATCGAACGCCTTGGCATGAGCCGTTGGTCGGGCGCTCCGACCTCTCGCACCGCGCCGTTCATCGCATCGCCCAATTCGTCACCGCCGCACTGCTGGCGGTGCTGGAGCGGCGCTACGAGATCGACCCGAGCACGACCCGCGAGGTGGCGGAATCGGTGAGCCGCCGGTTGAGCGCCGACGGTCTGAACCGGGAGGGTCTGCCCGAGCATCGCGCGGCCGAGCTTTATGACGCCGGCAGACTCGACGAGGGCAACATCTCGACCGCGATCGACCGAAGCGATCGCGATTTCATTATCCATGCGCTCGCGCTCAAGACCCAGATGGCCGTCGACATCGTGCGCCAAATCATCTCGTCCAAAAGCGCCAAGGTGATCACCGCGCTTTGCTGGAAAGCCGGCCTCACCATGCGCACGGCGATCCAGGTGCAGCTCAAGGTGGCCCGGGTGCCGGCCAATCAGGTGATCAATGC
>JAUVWK010000170.1 GCA_030604165.1 Alphaproteobacteria bacterium
CAAGCAGCGGAGCGGGGAGCATGAGCTACGATCCCAACAACATTTTCGCGAAGATCCTGCGGGGCGAGATTCCCAACGACACGGTCCATGAGGACGAGGACGTGCTCGCCTTCCGCGACATCAACCCGCAGGCGCCGGTGCATGTGCTGGTGATACCCAAGGGGGAGTACGTCTCGCTCGACGATTTCGCGCGCGACGCGCCGGCCGAGGCGGTGGGTCGATTTTTCGCGAAGGTCGGCCAGATCGCGCGCGATCTCGGCGTCGCGGGCGAGGGCTATCGCCTGATCGCCAACACCGGCCGCCACGGCGGCCAGGAAGTGCCGCATTTCCACGTCCACATCCTCGGCGGCCGCAGCATCGGCCCGATGGTGGTGAAGCGGTAGAAAGCGGGGCTACCCCTCAGCGCGGCGGGGCGATGCGGCGGTAGCTCAGCGCCTCGGCCATGTGGATGCGGCTCACCGTCGCGGCGGCGTCGAGGTCGGCCAGCGTGCGCGCGACGCGCATCATGCGGTGATAGCCGCGCGCCGAGAGCTTCAAGCGGTCCACCGCCTCGCTCAGCAGGCGCCGGCCCGCCTCGTCGGGCGTCGCCACCTCATCTAGCAGCTCGCCCTCGGCCTCGGCGTTGGTGCGCACCGCGGGGAACACGCCGTGCTCCCGATAGCGCGCCGCTTGCAGCGCGCGGGCGCGGGCGACGCGGGCGGCGATTTCGGCCGAGCCCTCGGCCGGCGGCGGTAGGATGAGGTCGGCCGCCGAGAGCTCCGGCACGTCGATGTGCAGGTCGATGCGGTCGTAGAGCGGCCCGGAAATCTTGGCCTGATAATCGTTGGCGCAACGCGGCACCCGGTTGCAGGCGCGCGCCGCGTCGCCCAGATAGCCGCAGCGGCAGGGGTTCATCGCCGCCACCAATTGAAAACGCGAGGGATAGCTGACATGGGCGTTGGCCCGCGCCACGCTGACCTTGCCGGTCTCGATCGGTTGGCGCAGCGCATCCAGCACCTGGCGCGTGAATTCCGGGAACTCGTCGAGAAATAACACCCCCTGATGGGCGAGCGAGACTTCGCCGGGACGCGCCCGCATGCCACCGCCGACCATCGCCGGCATCGAGGCCGAATGGTGCGGCTCGCGGAACGGCCGGCGCCGGGTCAGGCGGCCGTCGCTGAGCTGCCCGGCGACCGAGGCGATCATGCTGACCGCCAGGGCCTCGGCCGCGTCGAGCGGCGGCAGGATGCCGGGCAGGCGGCTCGCCAGCATGGATTTGCCGGCCCCGGGCGGGCCGATCAGCAACAGGTTGTGAGCTCCCGCGGCGGCCACCTCGAGCGCCCGCTTGGCGCTCTCCTGGCCCTTGATGTCCTTGAGATCCGGGTAGCCGGTCTCGTCTTCCACCAATGCCGGCTCGGGCGGGCTCAGCATCTGGCTGCCCTTGTAGTGGTTGACCAGCGCCAAGAGATTGGGCGCCGCCACCACCTCGCCGCCGCCCGCCCAGACCGCCTCGCCGCCGTTGGCGCCGGGGCAGATCAATCCGAGCGAACGCGCATTCGCCGTGATCGCCGCCGGCAGTACGCCGGCGACCGAGACTAGCGCGCCGTCGAGCCCGAGCTCGCCCAAGGCGGCGTAACCGGCCAGCTCCTCGCCCGGCAGCACCTCCATGGCAACCAGCAGGCCGAGGGCGATGGGCAAGTCGAAATGGCTGCCCTCCTTGAGCATGTCGGCGGGCGAGAGGTTGACCGTGATGCGCTTCGGCGGCAGCGCGAGGCCCATGGCGCCGAGCGCCGCGCGCACGCGCTCACGCGATTCCGCGACCGCCTTGTCGGGCAGGCCGACGACGGTGAAGGTCGGCAGCCCGCTCGAGATTTGCACCTGAACCTCGACCGCGAGCGCCTCGATGCCTTGCAACGCTACCGTGTTGATATGCGCGACCACCGCCAAATCCTCTCGGCCTTCCGCCAAGCCATTGTGCGTCTAGGCAGTGTAGGGAGCTGGTGTGAAATTGCCAACGCCGGCAACCGAAGGTGGTCTGGGCGTGGCGCGGCGTCTTACCCCGGCCCCGCCCTGTGGCGGCGCTCGATGGCGTCCCAGATGGGCACCTCGAGCTTGGTGTTGTCGAAGCGGTTGATCTCCTGGATGCCGGTCGGCGAGGTGACATTGATTTCGGTCAAGTACTCGCCGATGACGTCGATGCCGACGAAGATCAGGCCGCGCTCGCTCAGCGTCGGGCCGATCGCGGCGCAGATATCGCGTTCGCGCGCCGTCAGCTTGGCGGGCTCGGCGCGGGCGCCGACATGCAGGTTGGCCCGCGCCTCGCCCGCGGGCGGTATCCGGCTCACCGCGCCGGCCGGCTCGCCATCGATGAGGATGATGCGCTTGTCGCCCTCGCGCACCTGCGGCAGATAGCGCTGCGCGATGATCGGCTCGCGATAGAGCTCGGTGAACATTTCGAGCAGCGCATTGATGTTCTCATCGTCGGGGCCGAGATGGAACACGCCGGCGCCGCCATTGCCGAAGAGCGGCTTGAGCACGATGTCCTTGTGCTTGTCGCGGAAGGCCCGGATCAGCGCCCGGTCGGCGCTGATCAGGGTGGCCGGCATGACGTCGTCGAACTGGGTCACGAACAGCTTTTCCGGCGCGTTGCGCACCTGGGCCGGATCGTTCACCACCAATGTTTCGGGATGGATCTGCTCGAGCAGGTGGGTCGCGGTGATATAGGACATGTCGAACGGCGGGTCCTGGCGCATCAGCACCACGTCCATGGTGGCGAGATCCATCAGCGCCGGCTCGCCCAGGGTGAAATGGTCGCCCGCGACGCGACGGACCTCGAGCGGCCGGACCCGCGCCAGCACGCGGCCGCCCTGCAGCGACAGCTCGTTCGGCAAATAATGGTAGAGACCATGGCCGCGCGCTTGCGCCTCGAGCGCGAGCACGAAGGTGCTGTCCGCGTCGATATCGACGGCCTCCATGGGGTCCATCTGGATGGCGACGGCGAGGCTCATGAGGTGGAACTCCGGGGGGCTATGAAGGCGGCGTCGGTTTGAACGGAGCCAGCCGGCTCTCCAATTGCTTGCTCAATGTAGACTCGTTCGGAGTTTTTCCAAAAGCGCGATCGCCTGCCGCCGATCCTCGCCGATGTCCGCACAATCGACACAGGTTTCCAGCGCGCTGATCGCGCCGCCGAGATTGCCAACGCGCGCTTGCAGCAGCCCGAGCTCGTGCCACACATTGGCGGCGTCGGGCGCGATCGTGGCCATGCGTTGGGTGATCGCGACGGCGCGCGCGGCGTCGTCCTGCTGCAAGGCCCGCGCCTTGATGTTGTTGAGCAGCCTGAGCAGGATGGCGCGGTTGCCGACGGGTGCGTAATGGGCGGGCTCCAGTTCCGCGTCGGCGCCGAGAAACTGTTTCAAAAGATCGCGCAGATGGCCGGCCTCGAGCCCTTGGCCGCCGTGAAACGGGTCGACGATGGCGCGCCGCGCCCCGTCGTCGAGCCGCACCAAAAAATGCCCGGGAAAGGCCAAGCCCGAAACCGGCCAGTCCTGGGTGCGCGCGGCGTGGATGTAAAGAATGCCCAGGCTGACCGGCAGGCCGGCGTGGCGGTCGATCACGCGGAGCAGGTTGGCGTTGTCCGCGTCGTCGTAGGTCTCGGCATCGCCGGCGTAGCCGTGGCGCTTGAACAGGACGGTGTTGAGGCACTCGACGCGGTCTTCGAGCCGGTCCTCCGCCGCCGCCACGGCGCCCATGTCCGTGGCGAGCCGCGCGAGGTGCTCGCGGTAGGGCTCCAGCGGCACGTCGGGGAGGTCGAGCGCGCCCAGAATGAGCGCCGTCCCGGCCAGATCGATGGCCTCGTCCGGCTGCGCGCCGACGGCCTTCAGCGCCTCGTGCAGACCGGCGCGAGAGGTCACGGCGTCGGTTCCCGCCGGGGGTCTTCCTTCAGCACCACATGGCTGACCACGCGCCGCACATATGGAATTGTCCGGGCGTGATTGGTGACCCTGTCGAGCTCGGCCTGGTTCTGCGCGATACCCACCAGGTAGACGGTGCCGTTGACGGTCTCGATGTTGTAGTTGATGGAGAGTATTTCCTTGTCGATCAGGACCCTGCCCTTGAGTTGCGCGGAGATCCAGGTGTCCCGCGCGTAATTGAGAATTCCACTTTCGTCGGACACCTGAATCTCGTTGTTGACTTCGCGCACGCCGTTCGCCTGCCAGGCGAGCTTGACCGCGCGGATGCGGTCTTCGGGGGTCTCTACCGAACCGGTCAGCAGCACGCGCCCTTCGATCACCTTGAACGCGATATCTTGATACAGGTCGATGTCTTCCTCGAAGAAGAGCGCGTTCAACTGCGTGCGAATCGTCAGATCGTCGACCGCGTCGCCGACCGAGCGTTCCTGGGCCACGGCGACCCCGCCGGTGGCGGCGGCGCCGAGGAACAGCCCGGCGCAACCGCTGAGCGCCAGGCTGCCCGCGAGCAGCAGCGCGCAGACCATGAGCAGGCCGAGGCGTGGATTTCGGCTCGCCCGCGCGAGCCGTGCCATCAGGGGAGAAAGCCGCGTCCTGCCGGTCGTCATGCACATGTTATCCGAGGTCCTTATGGTCCGAGGTCCTTGTTTAAGGGGCGCCATTCCGGGCGCCAGGCATCGGCGATTTGCCGCGGCAGATGGCCGGGCCGCACGACCATGAGGTCGAAGCGAAGCGCAAGATTGCGCCATTTCGGGTAGCGCGACAAGAACGCCTCGCCGGCGCGCTCGATTCGGTGCCGTTGCTTTGGCGTGATCGCCTCCAGGGCCTCCGTCATCGTGCGCCGCGCCTTCACCTCGATCATGGCGAGCACGCCGCCACGGCGCGCGATAATGTCGATTTCCCCGACCGGCACACGGAAGCGCCGCGCCACGATGCGCCAGCCTTTTAGCCTGAGAACAAAGGCGCACAGGTTCTCGGCGCGGTGGCCGCGCCGATAGGCCTTGCGGCGCCCCCTCACGGCCCACCCTCGGGGTCTGACTTCGGGCCCGCTTTCGACAGCCGCACGGCACGGGCATAAAGCGTCCGGCGCGGTAGCCCGGTCTCGGCGGCGAGCGCGCCCGCGGCATCGCGCACGCTCATGGTCTTGAGGGCGTCCGCCAGCAGCCGGTCGAGCTCCGCCTCGTCCGGGATGGCCCGGTCGTCGGCGCGCGGCGGTGCGACGAGCACCACGATTTCGCCTTTTGGCGGGCCGGATTCCGCATAATGGCTTGCCAACGCCGCGAGCGAGCCTCGGCGCATCTCTTCATGTAGCTTCGTGAGCTCACGCGCCACCACGGCCGGCCGGTCCCCCAGCACGCGCGCCATGTCGTCGAGGCTGGCGCCGAGCCGGCGGGCCGATTCCAGGACGATCAACGTCGCCCGAATCTGGGCCAGCTCCGCCAGCGCCTGGCGCCGCGCGGCGCGGCGCGGCGGCAAAAAACCGGCGAACAAAAACCGGTCGGTCGGTAGTCCGGAGAGCGTCAGCGCCATGAGCGGCGCGCAGGCGCCGGGGCAGGCCGAAACCGGAATGCCCGCCGCGATCGCCGCGCGCAACAGCTTGTAGCCCGGATCCGAGACCAGCGGGGTGCCCGCGTCCGAGACCAGAGCAATCGCCTCGCCTGCCGTCAGGCGGCGCAACAGGCCGGGGCGCGCCCGCGCCGCATTGTGCTCGTGATAGGGCGTCAAGCGCGCGCGGATGCCGTGGCGCTCCAAGAGCCGCCCGGTCAGGCGCGTGTCTTCGCAGGCGACCAGGTCGACGGCGCGGAGCACCTCCAAGGCACGCAGCGATATGTCGCCCAGATTGCCGATCGGTGTCGCGACAACGTGCAGACCAGGCGCCACCTGCGAAGCCGGTTTACTTCCCTTGGGGCTGTCTTTAGGCTGTTTGCCAGTCACAAATTCTTCGCAACGGGAGTTATCACGAATGTTGGGTCGGCTGCGCCGTGGCGCCGCTCCCAGGCGCCGCACGCTTGGGCGCCGATGTTCGGGCGCGGTTGGCGCCTGCGCGCTGCTAGCGGTCGTTTTGGCCGTGGCCGGCTGCGCGCTGCCAAGGATAGCCGGACCGTCGTCGCAAGAGCAACACGGCACGACCGAAGCGGAGGCAGCCGCGGCGGAAAACGAGTGGGCATTGGAGGCGGGCTCGGCCCTCGAGCAAGGCGCGGTCGCGACGGAGCCGCTGGGGCCGACGGCGCAAGGAACGGCGACCGAGCAAACACTGGCGGCGCTCGAACCGGGGCCCGAGGTCGCCATAGCGCCGCTGGTCGAAGGACAGCG
>JAUVWK010000382.1 GCA_030604165.1 Alphaproteobacteria bacterium
CGCGCGGCGGCGGCCCAACCATAAGCGCGCCGCGCGGGCGCGGGCCTACTCGATGCCGGTGGCGCGCTGCACCGCGCGGACGAAGCTGATGATCGCCGCCGCCTCGTCGTCGCTCACCTCGGGCATCGGCGGCATGTTGCCGAAGCGCCAATGATGGGCGCGACTGCCATAGCGGAGGGCGCGGATGAAAGCGAAATCGGCGTGGTGGCTGGGCCGGTAGACGCGGTGGATTAGCGGCGGCCCGTTGTCGCTGCCGTCGCCGACCTCACCGTGGCAGGCGGCGCAGTGTTGCACGAAGGCGGTTTGCCCGGCCGCGGCCTCGGCCGAGAGTTCCGGCATGACGATGTCCGGCGTATCGGCGAGCGCCCCGGCCACACCAAACCAGAGGCCCACGACCACGCCGACAAATCGCCTTGCCTTCAGCCCGCGCATGGTCGGGAGCGGGGGCCTCAACGGCCGATCTTTTTGTCTGCCTCGGTCATGTGCGCCGCCAGCGCCATGAGCCGGCGGTCGCGCCAGGCCTGGCGTGCCAGATGCCCATCCATGGGCAGGTGCTGGCGGCGCTCGTCATGGGCCTTGGCGATCAGCGTCTTCGACCAGGGCGCGGCCGGCTCGCCTTGCTTGACCAGCTCGAAAAAGCCGGCGCCGAGGCGCGCCGCGTAGTCGGCCAGCCCGCCCGGCGCATTGAGGTCGATGGTCTCGAACGGACCGATGAAGGCCCAACGCCGGCCGAGCCCCTCGGAGATGGTCTTGTCGATGTCCTCAGCGGTGGCGTAGCCCCCCTCCAGCAAGCGAAAGGCCTCCCAGAGCAGCGCCGCCTGCAGGCGGTTGGCGATGAAGCCGTCGACCTCGCGGGTGAGCCGCACGGGCACCATGCCGACCTCGCTCATCAGCGCCGAGGCGCGCTCGACGACGCCGGCTTCGGTCCAGGGCGCCGGCACGATCTCGACCAGCGGTATCACATAGGGCGGGTTGATCGGGTGGGCGATGAGGCAGCGCGGGCCGCAACCGAGCCCTTCGGTGAAGACGGAGGCCGGAATCCCCGACGACGAGCTGCCGACCACCAGCGCCTGGCCCGCGACCTTGTCGATCTCGGCATAGACCGCCTGTTTCACCTCCGCCCGCTCGAAGACGCTTTCCTGCGCGTAGGCCGCGCCGTCCAGCGCCTCGCCGAGGCTATCGGCGACCGCGACGCGGGCCAGTACCTCGGCCGGCGCGTCGATCAGACCAGAATTCGCCAGGGCCTCGAGATTGATCTCGATACGGCTCAGCGCCTGCTCGGCCTGAGCGCGGTTCTCGTCATAAAGCGCGACCGCGCGCCCGGCGCGGGCGAAAACGATGGCCCAGGCGCTGCCCACCAGCCCCGCCCCGACGATGGCGATTTTCTCGGTCATGATTGTCCTCCCATGGGGCCGTTTCGGGGCGCCTCAAGCCGCCGCCGCGCCAACCTTGTTGAAGGCGGCGAGCGAGCGCTCGAGCAGCGCTTGGTCGATATCGTCGACGATGAAGACGATGCGCGAGCGGTGGTCGTCGTCGGGCCAGGCCTTGAGATGCATGGGCGGATGCACGACATGCTGCACGCCGTTGATCAGCACCGGCGCGTCGATCCCCTTGACGTTGAGCAAGCCCTTGACGCGCAGCATCTTCTCGCCGTGGCAATGCAGCAGCATGGTGAGCCAGATGCCGAACGCGGTCCAATCGAGCGGCTCGTCGTAGATCAGCGTGAACGAGCGGATGCGCTCGTCGTGCCGGTTGACATCGTGCCGGTTGACGTTGGGGCCGGCGTGATCGTCGTCATGACCGGCCCTCTCGGCCTCGGCCGCGAGCCAACGCCGCACTTCCGCGCCCTTGGTCTTGAGGTCGTAAAGATCGGCGCGCAACAGGTGGCGCACATCGACCTTGCCGTCGATCGCGGTGAGGAATTCGGCCGTGGGATTGAGCCGCTCGAGCTTGGCGCGCAACCGCGCCAGCTGCGTGGCATCGGCGATGTCGCTCTTGGTGATGACGATGCGGTCGGCGACGCTCGCCTGCTTGACCGATTCCGCGTGGCGCTTGAGCGCGCCGAGGCCGTTGACCCCGTCCACGGTGGTGATCACCGTGCCGAGCCGATAATGGTGCTTCAGCACGGTATCCGAACTGAGCGTGAAGATGATCGGCGAGGGATCGGCGAGCCCGGTGGTCTCCACGATCATGCGCTTGTAGCGCGGCACCTCGCCGCGTTCGCGCTTGCTGTTGAGCTCGATGATCGATTTCTTGAGGTCGTCGCGAATGGTGCAGCACAAACAACCGCTCTCCAGCAGCACCGTGTTCTCGTCCATCTTCTCGACCAGGAAATGATCGAGCCCGACGTCGCCGAATTCGTTGACCAGCACGGCGGCGTCCCTGAGCGAGGGATGGCGCAGCATGCGGTTGAGCAGCGTGGTCTTGCCGCTGCCGAGAAACCCGGTGATCACGAAAACGGGGATGAGACGGCTATAGGCGGCCATAAAGACTCAATGGGTCACCGGCGGCGCCTTTTCAAGCCGCGCGATGAGCTCGGGGTCGAGCGGGTCCGCGGTCTTGCGGGTGATGGCTTCGAGGGCGAGCCAGAGCTGCGGCAGGTTGGTCACCACCTCGGTCGCGCCACCGCTCCGGTTGCGCACGACATATTGGTTGCCGGCCCAGTCGTCGGCGGTGCAGCCGTAGCGCGCGAGCACGCGGTTGAGCAGCGCGACTCGATAACAGCGCTCCAAATAGCGCCGCCGCCCCGGTAGCGCCGCGTCCGCGCGGCCCGCATCGGTCCCCCTCTCGGTCCAGTGCGGGCCGTCCATCAACGCGCCGCACAGCGCGCACATGGGGCGCTCCGCGGCCGTGCGCCGACGCCTAGCGCCGCTTCTTGCGCGCCGCCTTGCGTTTCTTGACCTTGGGCTTGGCGCCCTTGAAGGGATTGCGTTTGGCGAAGTCGTTGGCGATCTCGTCGAAGGTCGCCCAGCGCACGCAGGCGTGGCTGTTCACATGGCCGATGATGCGCTCGAGCATGAGCAGCGTTTGCGGCCGGCCCGAAATGTCGGGGTGAATCGTGAAAGTGAACACCGCGTAGTCCATCTCGCGATAGACCCAATCGAACTGGTCGCGCCACCAATCCTCGATGTCGCGCGGATTTACCCAGCCGGAGCTGTTCGGCACATTCTTCATGAACATCATGGGCGGCAGATCGTCGAGGTACCAGCTCCCCGGGATCTGGACGATCGGGAACGTCGTGCCCTTCTTCATGGGCTTCATCCAGGTCTTGGCCGCCTTGGAATAGTCGATCAGGGTCCACGATTCGTTGATGCGCATCCAATAGGGCAAAAAGTCGTGGTGCATCTGGCTGTGGTCGTATTTGATGCCGCGCTCCATCAGGAGGTGCGGCGTGGCGGCGCTCATCTCCCACCAGGGCGCGACGTAGCCCGTGGGCTTCTTGCCCGAGAGCTTGCGCACCAGCTTGATGGTCTTGTCCAGGATATCCGCCTCTTGCTCGGGCGTCATGGCGACCGGGTTTTCGTGCGTGTAGCCGTGCAGCCCGATCTCATGGCCGGCGTCGGC